>NZ_NQYT01000055.1:0-99010 GCF_009192935.1 Xanthomonas sp. LMG 12461 | reverse complement strand
TTCGTCAACATCCGCGCCAAATCCCCCTTGGCCAACACCTACGCACGTCTGCGCGCAGCGGGCAAGCCGGCCAAGGTCGCCATCGTCGCCTGCATGCACAAGTTCCTGCGCTGGCTCAATGCCATCGCGCGCGATCAGGCCCCGTACGCTCCTCCTGTCATCGCAGGTGCATGACAGTTGACTCCTACGAGACGTGCGCCGTCGACGATCGCGCGGCGCAGCCGGAGACAGCGAAACGCGATCTCAGCGCGTCCCCAGCTGCAGCCGTCGGTACAGCGTGCTGCGGCTGATGCCGAGCCGGCGTGCGGCCTGCGAGACGTTGCCGGCGCAGGCGTCCAGCGCCTGGCGCATGGCCTGCAGCGCCAGGCTGTCGAGGTCGGCGGACGGCAGCGGTGGCGGTGCGACGTGGGTACCGCCCTGCTTCGCCGCGTGCACGCCGGGCAGGTAGGCCGGCAAGGCGTCGGTATCGACCAGCGCATCCGCTTCGCTCAACGCCACCAGGGTGCGCAGGCACGCCACCAGCTGGCGCAGATTGCCCGGCCACGCGTAGGCGCCCAGCGTCGCCAGGGCCGCCTCGGTCAGCCGCCTGCCCTGCCCCAGTCGCGCCCACAGCTCGGCGACGAGCGCGCGTCGGTCCGGATGCGCACGCAGCGCCGGAATCTGCACGCAGTGGTGGGCGATGCGGTAGTACAGATCGGGTCGGAAGCGCTGCTCGGCCATCGCCGTGTCCAGGTCGCGGTGGGTGGCGCAGACCAGGGCGAAATCCAGCTTCACCGGCTTGCCGCCGCCCAGCGGCAACAGTTCGCGTTCCTGCAGCACGCGCAGCAGCCGCGGCTGCAGGGCCAGCGGCATGTCGCCGATCTCGTCCAGGAACAGCACGCCGCCATCGGCCTGGCGCAACAGCCCCGGATTGCCGTGCTTGCGCGCGCCGGTGAAGGCGCCGTCCTCGTAGCCGAACAGTTCCGCCTCGATCAGCCCTTCCGGCAGTGCCGCACAATTGACCGCCACGAACGGGCGCCCGGCGCGGGCGCTGCGCCGGTGCAGCTCGCGCGCGAACACTTCCTTGCCGGTGCCGGTCTCGCCCTGCACCAGCACCGGCAGTTGCGCATCGAGCACGCGCCGCGCGCGTTCCAGCGCCAGTTCCTGCGCCGCGTCGAACAGCGGCGCGTCGGACGCCGCCGCCGCCGAAGGCCGCGATGACGCGGTCACGGTGATCGGCGCCTGCTGCGGGCGCCGCCGCGGACGATCGTCGGCCGGGCTGTCGATGCGTCCGTGCAGCGCCCGCCCCTGCAGGTCGAACACGCTGCCCTGCTGGCGCAGCCGCGACAGCGGCTCTTCGAACAGCGCTTCGTAGGGCGCGCGGCCGAGTTCGTGGCGCTCCAGCCCGAACAGCCGCAACCCGGCCTGGTTGGCCGCCACCAGGCGGCCGTTGCGGAACGCCAGCAGCGCTTCGCGCGCCGTGCCGAGCAGCGCCGGGTCGTGGTGCACGCGCAGCAGTTCGCAGCCGGGAATGCCGTCGTCGAAATAGCGGTGTTCGATGTTGGCCACCGCCATCCGCGCCAGTGCCAGCGCATGCATGTGCTGCACGCTGGCGTCGCCGGAGATGTCGAGCACGCCGGCCAGGGCGCCGTACGGATCGAAGATCGGCACCGCCGCGCAACTGAGGATCTGGTGCGGGGCGAAGTAGTGTTCGCCACCGCGCACTTCCACCGAACGGCTTTCGACGATCGCCGTGCCGATCGCATTGGTGCCGACCTGGGTTTCGCTCCAGCACGCGCCGGGCATCAGCGCCACCCTGCCCGCCTTGTCGAGGAAGCGCGGGCTGCCTTCGGCGTCGAGGATCCAGCCGGCCTCGTCGGTGAGCAGCACGATGCTGCCGGTGGCCGCGGCGTCGCCGGCCAGGCCTTCCAGCTCGGCGCGGGCCAGCCGCCACAGGCGCTCGTGCGCCTCGCGCAGGGCGCGCAGGCGCGAGGCTTCCAGTGGTTCGATCGCGGGCTTCGCGTCCGCGGCCAGGCCCAGGCGCTGGCAGCGCTGCCACGACTGCAGGATGGTGTCGGGCACCTGCCCGACCGGCGCGCCGCCGCGTTCGAAGAAGGCCCGCCGGGCCTGGCCGAGTTGGTGTTGCGAGGGGTGCTGCGCCATGTCCTGCTCCGCTGTCGCAGATTGCGACACCTGGTGATACGGGTGTTCCGATAAACAGCACATCCGCCGACGCAGCGCAATCGCAAGACGTGACGCGACGCAGCAAAACCGCAGGGGGTGCGTCGGTGTGTCGCGGTGCGACCGCGTGACGCGGCGCAGCACGCGAAACCTGGCATCGGACTTGCGCACATGCCGCTACCGGACGGCCCCGCCCGTCCTTTCCGACCGCCGAAGGAGAACACCATGAACGCCGTCAGCACCGCCAAGCCGCATGCCACCGATCCGCAGTCCATCTTCAAGTCGCGCTACGGCAACTTCATCGGCGGCAAGTGGGTGGAGCCGAAGAGCGGGCAGTATTTCGACAACAGCACGCCGATCACCGGCAAGGTATTCACCGCGGTGGCGCGCTCCAACGCCGAGGATATCGAGGCGGCGCTGGACGCCGCGCACGCCGCCAAGGACGCCTGGGGCAAGAGCTCCAGCACCGAGCGCAGCAACGTGCTGCTGAAGATCGCCGACCGCATCGAGCAGAACCTGGAGCTGCTGGCCTATGCCGAGACCTGGGACAACGGCAAGCCGGTGCGCGAAACCCTCAATGCCGACGTGCCGTTGTGCGTGGACCACTTCCGCTACTTCGCCGGCGCGGTGCGCGCGCAGGAAGGCGGCATCTCCGAGATCGACCACGACACCATCGCCTACCACTTCCACGAACCGCTCGGCGTGGTCGGGCAGATCATCCCGTGGAACTTCCCGCTGCTGATGGCGTGCTGGAAGCTGGCGCCGGCGCTGGCCGCGGGCAACTGCGTGGTAATGAAGCCGGCCGAGCAGACCCCGGCCTCGATCCTGGTGCTGATGGAGGTGATCGGCGACCTGCTGCCGCCGGGCGTGCTCAACGTGGTCAACGGCTTCGGCCTGGAAGCGGGCAAGCCGCTGGCCAGCAACCCGCGCATCGCCAAGATCGCCTTCACCGGCGAGACCACCACCGGCCGGCTGATCATGCAGTACGCCAGCCAGAACCTGATCCCGGTGACGCTGGAGCTGGGCGGCAAGTCGCCCAACATCTTCTTCGCCGACGTGATGGCCGAGGACGACGACTTCCTCGACAAGGCGGTGGAAGGCTTCGTGCTGTTCGCCTTCAACCAGGGCGAGGTGTGCACCTGTCCGTCGCGCGCGCTGATCCAGGAGTCGATCTACGAGCGCTTCATGGAGAAGGTGCTCAAGCGGGTGGCGGCGATCAAGCAGGGCAATCCGCTCGATCCCAATACCATGGTCGGCGCGCAGGCCTCCAGCGAGCAGTTGGAGAAGATCCTGTCCTACATCGACATCGGCAAGCAGGAAGGCGCCGAGGTGCTGATCGGCGGCGAACGCAACGCGCTGGATGGCGAGCTGGCCGGCGGCTTCTACGTCAAGCCGACGGTGTTCAAGGGTCACAACAAGATGCGCGTGTTCCAGGAGGAGATCTTCGGCCCGGTGGTGTCGGTGACCACCTTCAAGGACGAGGCGGACGCGCTGGCGATCGCCAACGACACGCTGTACGGGCTGGGCGCCGGCGTGTGGAGCCGCGATGCCGCGCGGCTGTACCGCATGGGCCGGGCGATCCAGGCCGGGCGGGTGTGGACCAACTGCTACCACGCCTATCCGGCGCATGCCGCGTTCGGCGGCTACAAGCAGTCGGGCATCGGCCGCGAGAACCACAAGATGATGCTCGACCACTACCAGCAGACCAAGAACCTGCTGGTCAGCTACTCGCCGAAGGCGTTGGGCTTCTTCTGATCCGCCGGGCAGGGCGGCGGCACGCTGCCGGCGTGCCGTCGTCCGCCTGCGAACTGATCTGGATCAAGGCACTCCGTCGCCGGTCGCGCGATGGTGACAGGACCCGTTTTTCTCAGGAGCGTAGACGATGGACAAGACGATGAAAGCCGCCGTGGTGCGTGAGTTCGGCAAGCCATTGGTGATCGAGGAAGTGACGGTGCCGCGGCCGCAGGCCGGCGACATCCTGGTCAAGATCGAAGCCTGCGGCGTGTGCCATACCGACCTGCATGCGGCCGAGGGCGACTGGCCGGTGAAACCGAACCCGCCGTTCATCCCCGGCCACGAGGGCGTGGGCCATGTGGTGGCGGTCGGCGCCGGCGTGGACCACGTCAGGGAAGGCGATCGCGTCGGCATTCCGTGGCTGTACTCGGCCTGCGGCCATTGCGAGCATTGCCTGGGCGGCTGGGAAACCCTGTGCGAGGCGCAGCAGAACACCGGCTACTCGGTCAACGGCGGCTTCGCCGAATATGCCCTGGCCAATGCCAACTACGTCGGCCACCTGCCGAAGAACATCGGCTTCGTCGAGGTCGCGCCGATCCTGTGCGCCGGCGTCACCGTGTACAAGGGCCTGAAGGTCACCGACACCAAGCCCGGCAACTGGGTGGTGATCTCTGGCATCGGCGGCCTCGGCCACATGGCGGTGCAGTACGCCAAGGCGATGGGCCTGAACGTGGCCGCGGTCGACGTGGACGACGCCAAGCTGGCGCTGGCCACGCGCCTGGGCGCGACGGTGACGGTGAATGCGCGCACCACCGATCCGGTCGCGTACCTGAAGAAGGAAATCGGTGGCGCGCACGGTGCGCTGGTCACCGCGGTGTCGCCGAAGGCGTTCGAGCAGGCCATCGGCATGGTCCGCCGCGGCGGTACCGTCTCGCTCAACGGGTTGCCGCCGGGCCAGTTCCCGCTGGACATCTTCGGCATGGTGCTCAACGGTGTGACCGTGCGCGGCTCGATCGTCGGCACGCGCCTGGACCTGCAGGAATCGCTGGAATTCGCCGAGCAGGGCAAGGTCGCCGCGACCGTGGCCACTGACACTCTGGACAACGTCAACGACGTGTTCGCGCGCATGCACGCCGGCAAGATCGAAGGCCGCATCGTCCTGGACATGGCCGCCTGATGGACGCGTCCGCGCCCGCTGCCGCGCTGCCGCCGCAGGTGCTGGCGACGCTGCCGGCCCTGCAGCTGATCGCCAAGCTGCGGGCGCGGCACGGCGCGCTGCTGTTCCATCAGTCGGGCGGCTGCTGCGATGGTTCCTCGCCGATGTGCTACCCGCAGGACGACTTCATCGTCGGCGACCGCGACGTGCTGCTCGGCGAGATCGGGCAGGCGCCGTTCTACATCAGCCCGTCGCAGTTCGCCTACTGGAAGCACACCCAGTTGATCATCGACGTCGTGCCCGGCCGCGGCGGCATGTTCTCGCTGGAGAACGGCGAGGGCGTGCGCTTCCTGGTGCGCTCGCGGCTGTTCAGCGACAGCGAGTACGCCGCGCTGGAGGCGGCGGGAAAGGTGTAGTGGCGGAAGGCACGCGGTGCAGCGCGTTTCTCTGCACCGTGTTTCCGATCGTGTCGATGGAAGCGCTGCCCTCCGCCCCTCCTTGTGGGAGGGACTTCAGTCCCGACTGCAGTGCAGTCGGACGCGCCGATGATGTCGCTCGTCGCGGCTGATGTTGCAGTCGAGATTTGTTGAGGTGCCCTGAAATCACTTCCACACCGACGCTGGTCTAACGCCAGACTTCGACGCGCTACGACGCCTTCGGCGCCTTCGCCGGCACGAACGGCGACACCGGATCGCTGGCGGGGAAGGTCTCTTCCAGGGCTTCGTCCTGGTTGGCGTCGGCATGCCGTCCGTGCGCGGTGTCCGGCGTGGAGTGCGCCGGAGTGTCCCGCGGGGCAGGGCGGTTCTCGCCGGTGCGCGGTTCGTGTTCGACGATGGTCTCGGGGCGGTCGCCGGCGCCGCGGTCTTCGCGGTCCTGCGTCTGGCGCTTGCCGCGCTGTTCGCCGGGAATGGGCGCGGCCTGGCGCAGCGGATCGGTGGGCGTGGACATGTCCGGTTCCTCCAGGGAATAGCGGAGGTCCAGTTCACCGCCGGCGTGGTGAAGCCATTGCGAATCGCGCATCCTCCACGGATCGGTCACGGGTCGCTAACGGCGGCAGCGCTACTGCTGCGCGTCCCCCCGCCGCCGTTGCCGCCCGGAGCCCTGCCATGCGCCCCAGCGACCGCCCCGACCCGCTGCTGTTCAACGCCCATCTGGATCCCTTGCCGAGCGTGCCGCCGCCGCGCCGCCGTGGTGCGGCACTGCGTCCGCACGACGCACCGGACTACCGCCGCTACAGCCTGGCCGACTACCGCCAGCGCCGCGCCCGCCACCGCACGCCGTGGCGCGATCTGCGCCCGGCCTACGCCTTCGCCCTGCAGACCCATGCCCGCGGCTGGCCGCGCGGGCCCGTCGCCGAGACCGAGGACGAACTGGCCGCGCACTGGGACCTGATGCGCGGCGACTCGCGGCTGGACTGGACCCAGGCGCGGCAGGTGATCGAGGATGCCTGGCAGGCGCTGGATCACCTGCCGGCGCAGGCCGCCGGCGTGGAGGCGCACTGATGCCGCGCCCGATCTGGACCGGCACGCTGTCCTTCGGCCTGCTCAACGTGCCGGTGTCGCTGATGTCCGGCGAACGCCGGGTCGACCTGCACTTTCGCATGCTCGATGCGCGCGACAAGCGCCCGATCCGCTTCGAGCGGGTCAACGCCGACACCGGCGAGGAAGTGCCGTGGAAGGACATCGTCAAGGCCTATGAATACAGCAAGGGCAACTACGTGGTGGTCGAGCAGCAGGACATCGCCTCGGCCGCACCGGAAAGCCACGAGACGGTGGAAGTGGAGGCCTTCGTCGACGCCGCCGAGATCGACCTGCGCTATTTCGAGAAACCCTACGTGCTGGTGCCGGGCAAGAAGGCCGAGAAGGGCTACGTGTTGCTGCGCGAGACCCTGCGCAACACCGGCAAGGTCGGCATCGCGCGGGTGGTGATCCGCACCCGCGAGTATTTGTCGGCGGTGATGCCGCTGCAGGATGCGCTGGTGCTGATCCTGCTGCGCTACCCGCAGGAACTGGTCGACCTGGACGACTACATGCTGCCCAGCGGCAAGGCCGCCGACTACCGGATCAGCGCCAAGGAAACCGAGATGGCGGCGCAGCTGATCGATTCGATGTCCGGGCGCTGGGACCCCGATGCCTACCACGACGAATTCCGCGAGCGGCTGCACGCGGTGATCCAGAAACGGATCAAGGCGCAGGAGGGCACCACCCAGGTCGACGAGGATGCCGAGGCGCCGCAGCGCGAGGACGCCACCACCAACGTGGTCGACTTCATGTCGCTGCTGCAGAAGAGCCTGGAGGCCAAGAAGCGCACGCCGGCCAGGCAGGACGAGCGCGTGCCGGTGCGCAAGACCGCGAAGAAGGCGACCAAGCCGGCCAAGGCCGCGGCCGGCAAGGCGAAGAAAGCCACACGCGCCAAACCGGCGGCGGCCAAGGCCAAGCCGGCGGCACGCAAGGCGCCGGCGCGGCGCAAGGTCGGCTAGGGCAGGCGGGGGGCGGTGCGAGGGCGTGCCGCCGATCCCGAGGACGCCGCATCCGGACCGGCAGATGCGCCGCTGGCGTGCAGTGCGCGGCGGTTGAGCGGTGTGCAGCGCATGCCGCCCGGCCTCGGTGGTGCGCCTGCCGAGTCAACCCGCACGACCGTGGTTGCGCGGATGTCGTTGCTCGATCGTTTCTGGCGTCCACGTCCTCGCTTCCTCGCGACAGGCACGCGCGATCGCCGCGCCGCGTGCGCGCGGATGGCCGACCCGTCCTACGGCGAGACCATCGCCTCGCGCGTCACCTGCGCCAGCGACTCGCGCGAAATCGCCGCGATCGATTTGGCACCGGTCAGGGTCATCGCCACCTGCATCTCCTTCTCGATCAGGCTCAGCAGATGCTCCACGCCGGCCTGGCCGGCGGCGGCCAGCGCGTAGACGAAGGCGCGGCCGAGCAGCACGGTGTCGGCGCCCAGCGCCAGCATGCGCACCACGTCCAGGCCGTTGCGCACGCCGGAGTCGGCCAGGATCTTCAGCTCGCCCTTCACCGCATCGGCGATCGCCGGCAATGCCCGCGCGCTGGACAGCACGCCGTCGAGCTGGCGCCCGCCATGGTTGGAAACGACAATGCCGTCGGCGCCGAACCGCACCGCATCGCGCGCATCGTCCGGATCGAGGATGCCCTTGATCACCATCGGCCCGGTCCAGAACTCGCGGATCCACTCCAGGTCCTTCCACGAAATCGACGGATCGAAGTTGGCGCCGAGCCAGCCGATGTAGTCGGCCAGCCCGGTGGGATGGCCGCGGTAGGTGGAGATGTTGCCCAGGTCGTGCGGGCGCCCACGCAGGCCCACGTCCCAGGCCCAGCGCGGATGGGTGACGGCCTGCAGCATGCGCCGCAGCGGCGCGTTGGGGCCGCTCATGCCCGAATGCGCGTCGCGGTAGCGCGCGCCCGGCACCGGCATGTCCACGGTGAACACCAGGGTGGTGACGCCTGCGGCCTTGGCCCGCTCCAGCGCGTTGCGCATGAAGCCGCGGTCCTTGAGCACGTACAGCTGGAACCACATCGGCCGGTCGATCGCCGGCGCCACTTCCTCGATCGGGCACACCGACACCGTGGACAGGGTGAACGGCACGCCCTTGGCCGCCGCCGCCCTGGCCGCCTGTACCTCGCCGCGGCGCGCGTACATGCCGGTCAGGCCCACCGGCCCCAGCGCCACCGGCAAGGCCAGGCGTTCGCCGAACAGCTCGGTGTGCAGGTCCAGCGCCGACATGTCGCGCAGCACGCGCTGGCGCAGGGCGATGTCGCTCAGGTCGGACACGTTGCGGCGCAGGGTGTGCTCGGCATAGGCGCCGCCGTCGATGTAGTGGAACAGGAACGGCGGCAGCTGGCGCTGCGCGGCGGCACGGTAGTCGGTGGAGGCGGAAATGATCATGGGGGCAGGGCGGTCAGGGAGAGGAGGGGAGGCGCGAGGCACGGGCGCGGCGCGCATCGTCCTCGTCGAGGGTGCGCAGCGCGCTGTGCACGAATTCCAGGTGGGCGTGCGCGGCGGCGCGGGCGCGTTCGGGGTCGCCGGCCAGGATCGCGTCGCGCAGGGCGCGGTGCTGGGCGAGCAGGGCGGAGAAGATGCGCGGCGATTCGAACAGCTGTTGCCGGCTCTGCGAGATGTTGGCCTGCAGCAGGTCGAACAGCCCGCGCATCACCTGCAGCAGCACCCGGTTGTGGGTGGCCTCGGCGATGGCCAGGTGGAAATCGGCGTCGGCGTGCGCCTGCGCCGCCGCATCGGCCTGCGCATGGGTCTGCAGCAGCGCCTCGTAGGCCGCCTCGATGCGCGCGCGGTCGTCGTCGGTGGCGCGCAGTGCCGCATGCCAGGCGGTGGCGCCTTCCAGCGCATGGCGCGCTTCCAGCACGTCGAAGCGGTACTCCGGGTCGGCATGCAGCAACGGCAGGAACGGCTGCAGCGGCGCCACCACCTGGTCTTCCGGGGTCGGCGGCCGTTGCACGTAGGTGCCGCCGCCCACCCGGGCCCGCAGCAGCCCCTGGCTGGCGAGCTGGGCGATGGCCTCGCGCAGCACCGGGCGCGAGACGCCCAGTTCCGCGGCGAGGGCCCGCTCGGCGGGCAGGCGCGCGTCGACCGCCAGGCCGCGTTGCGCGATCAGCGTGCGCAACTGCGCGGCGACCCGGTCGCTGAGCCGGGCAGGGGACTCGGCGGCAGCGGCAGTGGCGGCAGCTTTAAGACTATTGGTCATACCAATAAACTGGCGGGGCGCGAATGGTGTGACCATTAGGCGCCTTGGATTACGCGACGTCAATGGTTGCAACGATGCGAGCCGCCTAAATTGGTAATACCAATAAGGTCATGCCGTAACGTGCCATCGCCGCGGCCAGCACCACCAGCACCGCCAACAGGCCCAGTTCCACCCCGATCAACCGCTGCAGCGTGCGCACCTGTGCCGCGTTCGGCGACCAGGTCGGCTGCAGCCGCGCCTGCCGGCGCCAGCCCAGCAGGCGCAGCGTCGGCACCAGCGAGAGCAGGCCGATCGCCGCGAAGGTGCCGAGCTTGGCCCAGAACCAGGGGTTGTGCAGGGAGTAACCGGTGCCCTTGAGCCCGTAGCGCACGCGCAGGGCACCGATCGCCAGGATCAGCAGCGCGGCCAGCCCGTAGCCGGCGTCGACGCGGACCAGCCGCGTCACTTGGCGGTGGTCCAGCGGCGCACGCAGCAGGATCCATTCCGCCACCAGCGCGGCGATCAACAGCAGCATCGCCAGGTGGTGCAGGCTGGCCAGGATCAGGTCGCGCAGCGCCATCGCGGCGGCCTCACCACACCCACGGCAGCAGCCGCCAGCTGTGCGCGGCGTAGTCCGGGTATTCTTCTGGAAAGGCCTGGGTCAGCATCGCTTCCTCGACCCGGATGCGGCGCAGGAACGCCCAGGTCACCGGCAGCACGATCGCCAGCAGCGACAGCACGTTGCCCATGCCCAGCGCCAGCCCGTAGAACGCCAGCAGCGCGCCGGTGTACGAGGGATGCCGCAGATAGCGGTACGGCCCGTGGCGGACCAGGCGGTGGCCTTCCTGGATGGTCACGTCGACGGTGAACCAGCGCGCCAGCACCCGGATCGACCACAGCCGCAGCGCCAGCCCGCCGGCCAGCAGCGCGCAGGCCAACCAGCGCAGCGGTTCGCGCAGGTGCGGCGCATAGCGCCACACGCCGAGCAGCGACAGCAGCGCGCCCAGCGCCACCGCGCCGTACAGCACGCGCCACAGCAGGCGCAGCGTGCCCTGGTCGCGCGCACCGCCATCGGCGGCGCGACGGCGGCGGCTGAGCAGCATCTCGTACGCGCCCCAGCCCAGGCCGAGCAGCATGAACAGCAGATCCGGATGGCGCAGGGTCAGGAGCATGACGGTGTTCCTCGTGGCGGCGTGCACCACGCATTGCGTGGCAGGGTGGATGAACCGGGCCCATCCTGCGTGCCGATCGTCCGGCACCCGGCAGGGCATGGACGCAGTGTGGCGCCATCGGGGTGGCGCGGCAGTGGCCGCTGGTCATGCCGTCCGCCTGCCGGAAGTCACTTTCTGCGCCCGCCCCATTGCCGCGGCGTCGGTACGCGGTCAGCATCGGCCGCATGAACCGATTCCTGCGCGACCTGATCGAACCCAAGCGCCTGGCCGGGTTGCTGACCGTGGCCACCGTGCTGTGGTCGTTCCAGTTCGCGCCGCATGCGCTGGTGGCCTGGCGCTGGACTGCGGCGGCGCTGTTCCTGCTGCCGCTGCTCGGCGCGCACTACCTGCCCGGGCGCTGGCGCGATGTCGCGCTGTGGGTCGAGGCAGCCGCGGCGATGGCCCTGGTCTGGCTGGAGCCGCACGTCGGCACCGCGCCGGTGCTGCTGGTGGTGGTGGTCGCGCAGGTGGCGCTGCAGTGGCCGCCGCGGCCGGTGCTGGCGCTGGCGCTGCTGGCCAACCTGGGTACGTTCCTGGCGCTGTCCGCCGCCGGCATCAGGCATCCGTTG
The DNA here is from genome assembly GCF_009192935.1 of Xanthomonas sp. LMG 12461. Classification (NCBI taxonomy): domain Bacteria; kingdom Pseudomonadati; phylum Pseudomonadota; class Gammaproteobacteria; order Lysobacterales; family Lysobacteraceae; genus Xanthomonas; species Xanthomonas sp. LMG 12461. The sequence goes on along the minus strand of NZ_NQYT01000055.1, from coordinate 87,478 downwards.
CTGACCACGCTGATCTACGCCGGCTTCCACGCCTTCGCAGGCCTCAGCGCGCACTACGCGCGCACTGCCGAGCTGGCGCGCGAGGCGCTGGCACGGGTCAACGCCGACCTGCTGGCCACCCGTGCGCTGCTCGCCGACAGCACCCGCGATGCCGAGCGCCTGCGCCTGGCGCGCGAACTGCACGACGTGGCCGGGCACAAGCTCACCGCCCTGCGCATCCAGTTGCGCCTGCTGCTGGCCGATCCGGCGCTGGCGCAACGCACGGAGATGGCGACGGTGGAGCGACTGTCCGGCGAACTGCTGGCCGACATCCGCGCGGTGGTGCAGTCGCTGCGCGACGACCGCGGGGTGGACCTGGAGACCGCGCTGTGTGCCCTGGCCGCGCCGTTCCCGCGGCCGCAACTGCAGTTGCAGATCGATCCGGCGCTGCGCATCACCGATCCGCACCTGGCCGAAACCCTGCTGCGGCTGGTGCAGGAAGCGCTGACCAACGCCGCCCGGCACGCCGACGCGGCACACGTGCGGGTGCGCCTGGGCCAGGATCGGCAGCAGCTGTGCCTGGACATCGAGGACGACGGCCACCGCGCCGAGCGCATCCGCGAGGGCAACGGCATCGCCGGCATGCGCGAGCGTCTGGCCGCGCTGCACGGACGCCTGGAACTGGGCCGCACGCCGCTCGGCGGCATGCAGCTGAGCGCGAGGCTGCCGCTGTGAGCGCGCTGCGGATCGCCCTGGCCGACGACCAGGTGCTGGTGCGCGCGGGCCTGCGCGCGCTGTTGCAGACCCAGGGCATCGTCGTCGCCTGCGAGGCCGACGACGGCCAGGCCTTGCTCGACGTGGTGGCGGCCACGCCGGTGGACGTGGTGCTCAGCGACATCCGCATGCCCGGCATGGACGGCATCCAGGCGCTGCAGCAGTTGCGCGCGCGCGGCGACCGCACGCCGGTGCTGCTGCTCACCACCTTCGACGAATCCGATCTGCTGCTGCGCGCCACCGCCGCCGGCGCGCAGGGCTTCCTGCTCAAGGACGCCGCACCGGAGGACCTGCGCGAGGCGATCGCGCGCGTGGCCGCCGGCGAGACCCTGCTGCAGCCGGTCAGCACCGACCCGGTGCGTGCGCGCTACCGCTACCGCGACGAGGACGCCCCGAGCGACACCTTCAACGACCGCGAAGTGGCGATCCTGCGCCTGCTCGCCGGCGGCTACTCCAACAAGGAGATCGCGCGCAGCCTGTTCCTGGCCGAGGGCACGGTGAAGAACTACGTCTCCACCATCCTCGACAAGCTCGGCACCCGCGACCGCACCCGTGCCGTGCTCAAGGCGATCACCTTGCGCATCATCTGATGCGTGCACCAGCGGTGGCGCTGCGACGTCCACCGGCAGAGCGTCGGGACTGAAGTCCCTCCCACAACGGTGCGACCGTGCCGTGCCGCGGCCTGCCGCAGGAGCGGCTTCAGCCGCGACAACCGATGGCGCGATTGCGGCTCGCCGATCAGCTGTTTCCCTCCAGCCAGCACGACATCCGCCGCCACGACGCCGCCCCTGTGGGAGCGACTTCAGTCGCGACGCGACCCATCCGAACGCGCGCGCCCGCCCGCAGTACGCTCCATACCCCGCCGTGTGCTACCACCGGGACTTCTGCACACCCGCCGCAGACATTAAGATGCCGCGGGCATTGTGCCGACGAGGAATTCACGTTGATCATCCATCCGAAAGTCCGCGGTTTCATCTGCACCACCACGCATCCGCTCGGCTGCGAGCGCAACGTGCTCGAGCAGATCGCCGCCACGCGCGCGCGCGGCGTGCGCCACGACGGGCCAAAGAACGTGCTGGTGATCGGCGCGTCCAGCGGCTACGGCCTGGCCTCGCGCATCACCGCCGCGTTCGGCTTCGGCGCCGCCACCCTCGGCGTGTTCTTCGAAAAGCCCGGCAGCGAGAAGAAGGCCGGCACCGCCGGCTGGTACAACGCCGCCGCCTTCGACAAGCAGGCCAAGGCCGCCGGCCTGTACAGCAAGTCGATCAACGGCGATGCGTTCTCCGACGAGGCGCGCGCCAAGGTCATCGAACTGATCCAGCAGGACATGGGCGGCCAGGTCGACCTGGTGGTGTATTCGCTGGCCTCGCCGGTGCGCAAGCTGCCGGGCACCGGCGAAGTGAAGCGCTCGGCGCTCAAGCCGATCGGCCAGACCTACACCGCCACCGCCATCGACACCAACAAGGACGCGATCATCGAGGCCTCGATCGAGCCGGCCACCGAGCAGGAGATCGAGGACACCGTCACCGTGATGGGCGGGCAGGACTGGGAACTGTGGATCGATGCGCTGGACGCCGCCGGCGTGCTCGCCCCGGGCGCGCGCACCGTCGCCTTCAGCTACATCGGCACCGAGATCACCTGGCCGATCTACTGGCACGGCGCGCTGGGCAAGGCCAAGGTCGACCTCGACCAGACCGCGCAGCGCCTGCACGCGCGCCTGCAGGCTCACGGTGGCGCGGCCAACGTGGCGGTACTGAAATCGGTGGTGACCCAGGCCAGCGCGGCGATCCCGGTGATGCCGCTGTACATCTCCATGGTCTACAAGATCATGAAGGAAAAGGGCCTGCACGAAGGCACCATCGAACAGGCCGACCGTCTGTTCCGCGAGCGCCTGTACCGCGAGGACGGCCAGCCCGCGGCCACCGACGACGAGAACCGCCTGCGCCTGGACGACTGGGAACTGCGCGACGACGTGCAGGACGCCTGCAAGGCGCTGTGGCCGCAGGTGACCACCGAGAACCTGTTCCAGCTCACCGACTACGCCGGCTACAAGCACGAGTTCCTCAAGCTGTTCGGCTTCGAGCGCAAGGACGTGGACTACGACGCCGAGGTCGACCCGGACGTCAAGTTCGATTGCGTGGAGCTCTGAGGAGCGGGGATTCGGGAGTGGGGATTCGGGCGTCGTGTCGATCCCGGATCCCGGACAGAGCATGCGGCCGGCAGCGATGTCGGCCGTTTTCTTTTGCGCTGACGGCGAGGCAGCGGTGGCGGCACGCCGACCGAATCGCGTCGGGACTGAAGTCCCTCCCACAAAGACCTCATCCATCCCCGCGGCATCTGCTGTAGGAGGGGCTTCAGCCGCGAAAACCGAAGCCGCGGTGCTGGAATTGCCAGCACACCCCCCACGACTAAAACCCCGCCACACCGCAACGCCGATCCGCACGTAAACCCCGCAGCACCAGCGCTTTTACGATTCCCCAATCCCCATTCCCGGCGCTTCACCGCGTCGGGACTGAAGTCCCTCCCACAAAGACCTCATCCATCCCCGCAGCATCTGCTGTAGGAGGGGCTTCAGCCGCGAAAACCGAAGCCGCGGTGCTGGAATTGCCAGCACACCCCCACGACTAAAACCCCGCCACATCGCAACGCCAATCCGCACGCAAACCCGGAAGCGCCAGTGCTTTTACGATTCCCCAATCCCCATTCCCCATTCCCGGCTCTTCACCGCCTCACATCGAACCGCGTCGCCCCAACGCACGCCCGCACCTCGGCCTCGCTCAGCGCCAGCACGTCGCCCGGCAGCGTGTGCTTGAGGCAGCCGGCGGCCAGGCCGAAGCGGATCGTGGCGGTGTCGTCCCAGCCACGGCTCAGCCCGTGCAGCACGCCGGCGGCGAAGGCGTCGCCGCCGCCGATGCGGTCGACGATGCCGCTCAGCTCCTCGGCCGGCGCCTGCGCGACGCTGCCGTCGCGGCGCAGCAGCATCGCGCCCAGGCTGTGCCGGTCCACGCTGTGCGCCACGCGCTGGGTGCAGGCCATCGCCTGCAGCTGCGGGAATGCGGCGAAGGCGTCGCGCGCGCCCGCTTCTACCCGCGCCTGCACGCTGTCCTGCGGGTAGCGGTGGCCCAGCACCACCTCCAGGTCGCGGTAGTCGGCGAACAGCACGTCCGCCTGCGCCAGCAGCTGGCGCAGGATGCCCGGCGCATCGCCGTTCCAGGCCTCCCATAGCTTGGGGCGGTAGTTGCCGTCGAACGACACCCGCACCCCGGCCGCGCGTGCCGCCTGCGCGGCCGCCAGCGCCGCGGCCGCGCCGCGTTCGCCCAGCGCCGGGGTCACCCCGGACAGGTGCAGCCACTGCGCGCCCCGCAGCAGCGCCGGCCAGTCGTGCCGGTCGCCCGCATCCAGCGCGAAGGCCGAGCCGGCGCGATCGTAGGTGACCTCGCTGGGGCGGTGCCCGGCGCCGGTGCTGAGGAAGTACAGGCCCATGCGCCCGGGCACGAAGCGCACCCCGCTGGTGTCCACGCCATGCCGGCGCAGTTCGCCGGCCGCGGCCTGGCCCAGCGGATTGTCCGGCAGCACGCTGACCACCGAGACGGCGTGGCCGAAATGCGCCAGCGCCACGCCCACGTTGGCCTCGGCACCGCCCACCTGCACCTCCAGCCGCGGCGTCTGCAGCAGCCGTTCGTGGCCGGGCGCGCCCAGGCGCAGCAACAGTTCGCCGAAGCAGACGATGCGGGAAACGGTCATGGCAAGCGGGTCCGGCAGCCGAAGGGACGCCAAGCATGCCGCGAAATGCAAACGCCGACCAGAAAAAGTGACTAGCGGTGTCATTTTTGTGCGGCAGCAGGCGCTTCGGCACTGGCCGACGTCGCGATCCTGCGCTATCTCATTGACTGAAAAGACCCTCGGGTCGCCGGGCACTCTGTTGCGCTGCAAGATGCCGGGATGTTTCGCAACTGTTAACGTTGGTTTTGACCAGCGGTGTCATTCGCGACAACGCCCGCAGTTCCACGCCGTCATGTAACCCTTGGGAGGGGAGGACATGCAATCACGTACCGAACGCCGGAAGACACCGGTTACCTTGCTCGCGCTGTCGATCGGCCTGGCCCTGCAGGCCGGTGCCCTGCAGGCACAGGAAGCGCCGGCGGCCGCGCCGCCCGCCGCGGCCTCGGCCGATGCCACCACCGAGCTCGACACCGTCGTCGTCACCGGTTACCGCGCCAGCGTGGAGAAGGCGCTGGACATCAAGCGCGCCGAAAAGGGCATGGTCGACGCCATCGTCGCCGAGGACGTGGGCAAGTTCCCGGACACCAACCTGGCCGAATCGCTGCAGCGCATCCCCGGCGTGGTCATCACCCGCGACGCCGGCGAAGGCCGCAACATCTCCGTGCGCGGCCTCGGCCCGGACTTCACCCGCGTGCGCATCAACGGCATGGAAGCGCTGACCACGGTCGGTGCCAGCGACCAGAGCGGCGGCACCAACCGCGGCCGCGGCTTCGACTTCAACGTGTTCGCCTCGGACCTGTTCACCCAGATGGTGGTGCGCAAGACCGCCTCGGCCGACGTCGAGGAAGGCTCGCTGGGCGCCACGGTCGACCTGCGCACCGCGCGGCCGTTCGACTACGACGGCTTCACCTTCGCCGCCAACGGCCAGGCCACCTACAACGGCATGTCGCAGAAGGCCGATCCGCGCATCGCCGCGCTGGTCGCCAACACCTGGGCCGACGGCACCTTCGGCGCGCTGATGTCGGTGGCCTATTCCGAGCGCCAGGTGCTCGAGGAAGGCAGCGGCACCACGCGCTGGGCCAACGGCCCGAGCAACAACGGCTACAGCCCCACCTCGCCGTTCGCCGCCGCCAACAGCGCCAACGTGTTCAGCCCGCGCATCCCGCGCTACACGCAGATGGAGCACGAGCAGAACCGCCTGGGCGTGACCGGCTCGCTGCAGTGGAAGCCCAACGACAGCACCGAGTTCTCGCTGGACGGCCTGTACTCGAAGATCGATGCCAAGCGCGACGAGCACTACATCGAGGCGATCAGCTTCAGCCGCGGCCGCTCGCAGAACGGCAAGCCGGACATGATCGTGCGCGACGGCTACGTCGACCCGGCCTCCGGTGCGCTGCTGTATGGCCGCTTCGACAACACCGACATCCGCTCGGAGAACCGCCACGACGAGTGGAACACGGTCTTCAAGCAGCTCACCCTCAACGGCGAGCACCGCTTCAGCGACACCTTCAAGATCACCGGCGAGATCGGCACCTCCAGTTCCAAGCACCGGAACCCGATCCAGACCACGGTGATCATGGACAAGAACAACGTCGCCGGTTACAGCTACGACTACCGCAACAGCTACACCTCGCCGGTGTTCAACTACGGCATCGACCCGACCGCCGCCAATGGCTGGACCCTGGCCGAAGTGCGCATGCGTCCGCAGTCGGCCAACAACAGCTTCGACACCGGCTCGCTGAACTTCGAGTGGAACCTGGGCACCAACTTCACCCTCAAGGGCGGCGTGCTGGCCAAGAACTACGGCTTCGACACCAAGGAGTTCCGCCGCGCGTCCGAGACCAGCGTGCCGACCTTCGCCACCGGCAACCGCATCGTGCCGGTCAACCTGGTGACGCTGGCCGGGCTCAAGGGCATCGAGGGCACGCCGTCGAACTGGGCGGTGCCTGACCTCAACGGCATCGCCGATGCGCTGGGCATCTACAGCGGCACCGGCACCTGGACGCTGACCGAGCGCGCGGTCAACACCCGCAGCGTGGAAGAGAAGGACCGCGGCGCCTGGTTGATGGGCGACTTCGCCTTCGACATCGGCGCGATCCCGTTCTCCGGCAACATCGGCGTGCGCTACGTGAAGACCAACCAGTCTTCCACCGGCTACGCCCTGGTCGGCTCGAACCTGATCAACACCACGGTCGAGCGCGACTACCACGACACCCTGCCGTCGCTGAACCTGGTCGCCGAGATCACCCCGGACTTCCTGATCCGCTTCGGCGCCGCCAAGGTGATGACGCGGCCGGGCCTGGGCAGCCTGACCCCGGGCGTGACGGTCGCCGTCGCCGGCGGCGCGCGCACGGTCAGCGGCGGCAATCCGAACCTGGATCCGATCCGCGCCAAGACCGCCGACCTCGGCTTCGAGTGGTACCTGCAGGAAGGCGCGATGTTCGGCCTGGCGCTGTTCTACAAGGACATCGACAGCTTCGTGCAGACCGCGCGCACCATCGCCCCGTACTCCAGCAGCGGCCTGCCGGTCAGCCTGCTCGACGGCACCGGCGCGGCGGCCAGCGACGACTTCGTCTTCAGCGTGCCGCTCAACACCCCGGGCGGCAAGCTGAAGGGCGCGGAGTTCAACTACATCCAGCCCTTCAGCTTCCTGCCGGGCAAGTGGGCCAACTTCGGTACCCAGCTGAACTACACCTACGTGCAGTCGAAGATCCAGTACGTCACCGGCACCGGCGCGCTGTCGTTCAACACCGATCTCACCGGCCTGTCGAAGAATTCGTACAACGCCACGCTGTTCTACGAAGGCGAGCGCTTCAGCGGTCGCGTGTCGCTGACCCACCGCGACGGCTACCTGACCCAGGTGCCGGCCACGGAAACCGGCTTCGACATGCACGGCATGCGCGGCACCAATGTCGTGGACGCCAAGCTGACCTACAAGATCGACGAGAAGATCGACATCAGCCTGGAAGGGTCGAACCTGACCAACGTGCCGTACTACGAGTGGGTGCAGACCAGCGCCACCGGCGCGCAGCTGCCGCTGACCTACAGCGAGACCGGCCGGCAGTACGCGATCGGGGTGCGTTACAAGTTCTGAAGACTGCGTTCGCCGGTGCCGCGCTGCGGCATCGGCAACGCCCCGCTGCCCGCATACTCGCGGGCCGGGGAGGGAGATCGACGCGCGCCGCCACGGTGCGCGCCGATCGCAAAGGAGCGAGATGAAACAGGCAATGTGCGGCAGCGCGGTGGGCGCCGGCGGTGGTGTGTCGGCGATCGGTCCTGGGGTGTGGCGTCGCCTGAAGGCGACGGCGGTGCACCTGCTTGCGTCCATCGGCTCGTCGCGATTGCCACAGGATGTGCCGGCATCGCGCGTCGCGGCTGACGCCACTCCCACAGTGCAGCAACGCACATGTGGGAGCGGCGTCAGCCGCGACGCGCGGTTCCTACCCACTTCGGCAAAGCAAGGCTCTACTGCATACGCCTCCAAATCGCAGAGCCCAGGTCGCATCTCACACCGCCTCGCCCTGCTCTGTGCCCTCGCGTTGCCAGCGATCGCCGCAGCCGCCACTCCCGAACTGCTGTTCCGCGTCTCCGCCGACAAAGGCCTGGACGCCGACGTCGCCCATGGCGACCCCCAACCCAACTTCCGCGACAAGATCGCCCTGGTACCGACCGGCGTGTCCGGGCAGGCCATCGAATGGGCCGACGACGGTGTGCTGTCCTGGAACGCTCCCGGCAACCTCTACACCCAGCGCGGCACGCTGTCGTTCTTCTGGCGCTCGCGCTACCCGGTGGGCGAAGCGCCGTTCGTGATCTTCCGCGTCGGCTACGCCGACCACACCAGCTGGGACATGGCCTGGCTGCGCATCGACTGGAACGGCCACGGCTTCGATGCCTTCGTGACCGACGCCAACCTGGCCCGCACCCGCGTCTCCTTCAAGCTGGACAAGTTCCCCGCACCCAGCGCCTGGACCCACCTGGCCTTCGCCTGGGACGAGACCCGCGGCGTGCGCCTGTACGTGGACGGCAAGGAAGCCGCACGCGTGGACTGCACCCAGGCCTGCGCCGACGGCGGCTCGCTCGACTTCGACGCCGCGCTCGACCAGCTCGGCCTGGCCGCACGCGTACTCGCCCCGCACCAGGTGCAGAGCCGCTACAACTTCCTGCGCGGCAGCGACTTCGACGAAATCCGCGTCTACGACCGCATGCTCGACGCCGCCGGCGTCGCTGCGCTGGCCCGGCAGCAGGAGCCGCGCAGCGCCGAGACCGTGCCCGACAGTGCCGCGCGCAACGCCTGGCTGCACCGCTTCGGCTGGGACCACGGCCGCGCACCACCGGCGCTGGATGCCCCGTCCACGCGCATCCGCAAGGTCGAGTTCGCCGACGCCAAGGACCTCAAGGAATGGATGTGGAAGGCGACCGACGGCATCGCCGAGACCACCTGGCCCGGCGTCTATAACCGCTCGCGCCTGCCCGGCCGCAACGACTACTTCCAGTTGCCCGACTGGAACGTCTACGTCGAAGGCGGCAAGGCGCTGGACCTGGTCCTGCCCGACGAACCGTTCAACCGCATCGAACTGCGCGGCGCCGCCTACGGCCAGGCCACCTATGCCGCCGCTGGCGCCACGCCCACGCCGCTGTTCTCGCGCGCCCAGGGCACGGTGCGCAGCGTCGATCAGTTCGAACGCCGCCGCGGCGGCCATCTGCGCTTCACCAACGTCGCCCAGGAAACTCCGATCCAGGAGATCTGGGCCTACGACGTCGGCGCCGGTGCCGAGCCGGCCCACCCCAGCGCCACGCTGCGCTACACCGTGCGCAGCGACATCGCCCCGGACTACGCCAACCTCGCCGCGCTGCGCGCCTACATCGCCGGGCGTTACCCGCCGGACGAGCGCAGCACCGTGGTCGCCCTGCCGACCAAGGCGCCGTCGCGCAAGCGTGCCGACGAAAAGACCGCGGTGCCGCCGCTGCCCATCGTCCACGTGCTCATTCCGTCCAACCTCGGCGACGCACCGGCCGCGCAGCCGCTGATGCGCAGTTGGTCCTACGGCTGGGAGAACATGCACGATGGCCTGGACGGCATCGCCATCGACCTGCCTGCGCTGCAGCTGCCAGCCACGCACAACGGCCTGATCCCGCTCAACATCCGCGTCAAGGATCCGATCTGGCCCGGCCGCGACATGCTCGACGTGTCGGTCTCGGTCGCGCCCGGACAGGCGCGCACGCTGTGGCTGGACCTGCGCGACCGCATCCTGACCGACGACAGCCTGATGCTCAGCATCGCCTCGGCCGCCCCCGGCTTCGACGCGCGCGCGCTGGACGGCGCGCAGATCCGCCTGCTGTTCAAGCCGCGCGAGCAGGCCAAGGCCGAGCACATCGCCGACCGCTTCAACCAGGTCAAGGACAACTGGGGCTTCCTGGTCGAGGAACACACCACCTCCAAGCGCCAGCGCCTGTACGCGCGCCTGGATGCCGACATCCACGACCTGCTGCGGGTGGACCCGGACAACGCGCTGGGCCGCCAGTACTGGGCCGACATCAGCTACGGCAACCAGGGCCCGCTGCCGGTGCAATTGCCGCAGCCGCCCAGGGACGTGCCCGGCTGGGCGTTCTGGCAGCTGGAAGACCTCAAGGCCACGCGCCGCTACATCAACTGGTGGATCGACGAGCGACAGGTCGACTACGGCGATTTCGGCGGCGGCATCTCCGACGATTCCGACCTCACCCAGCAATGGCCCGGCGTCGCCCTGATGGGCGTGGATCCGGACAAACTCAACGCCTCGCTCACCGCCCTGTCCGACGCCAACTACCGCAACGGCATGTTCACCGACGGCCTCTCCACCATCGAGACCGACGAACTGCATTCCTACGAGGACGGCATCAACATCAACAGCGAAATGCTCTACCTCAACTGGGGCGACCCGCTGACGGTGGAGCGGCTGATGCGCACGGTGAAGGCGTTCGACCGCATCATCCAGGTCAACCCGCAGGGCCACCTGCTGTTCGCCAGCAACTGGTTCGGCGGGCGCAAGGTCTACCGCGAGCCGAACTGGCAGTGGCAAAAACCCTACTCGTTCCCGATCCTGCACCCGGCGCTGCTGCTGGGTGGCTACAACGCCGACCCCAACAGCCGCCGCATCGTCACCGGCCTGGCCGACGGCTACCTGGCCCACGCCTACACCGACGCCAAGGGTCAGTGGGCGCTGCCCAACGAGATCAACTGGGCCACCGGCAAGACCCGCGGCGGCAGCCTGTTCGACGGCAGCGGCGGCCCCGACACCCTGCACACCTTCTGGGCCGCCTACCGCTGGACCGGCGATGCGCGCTATCTCCAGCCCATCGACTACCGCGTCGCCAAGGCCGGCCCCGGCGGCCTGTCCCTGCTCAACGAGAACTTCCTCGACGTGCTTGGCAAGCGCGACAGCTGGGGCGCCAGCCTGGCCAAGGCGGCGGCCGACGCCGACCCCGACGACGCCCCGGATTTCGCCCACCACGTCGCCTGGGAACAGAGCGGCGACCCGCGCTGGCTGGAAACCCTGTACCGCGCCGAGACCCGCGACAAGCTGCAGACCTTCTACATGAACACCGAAGGCCACTGGTGGAGCGACCGCGTCGAATCGCCCACCGTGAACCTGCAGCGCGCCCGCCTCGGCGGCGTCGCCCTCAAGCGCAACCAGACCTACCCCGGCCATACCGTCAGCTGGCGCTTCGCCGATCCGGAAGGCGCGGTGCAGGTGGCGCTGCTGCTGCCGAAGCCGCGGCAGGATCGCTTCACCGTCATCGGCTACAACACCAGCGACAAGACGCAGCGGGCGCAGATGACGGGGTGGAATGTCGCGGCCGGGCAGTGGCGGATGCGTTCGGGTGTGGATCGCGATGGCGATGGGAAGATCGACGGTAAGGGGGCCACGCGCGAGTTCGCGTTCGAGAAGAGCGGGGCGGTGGACGTGGAATTCCCGGCCGGGCAGACGGTGGTGATGGAGTTCGAGCTGGTCACGCCGGCCGCGGTGCCGGTCGAGCTGCGGCCGGACTTGGGGATCGGGCGTGGGGATGTGCGGGTGATGGCCGATGCCATCGAGGTCACCGTGCATAGCCTGGGGCATGCGGATGCGCCGGCGGGGTTTGTGGTGTTGGAGGATGCGCGTGGCAGGGAATTGGCGCGGGCCGGATTTCCGACGTTGGCGGCGCCGCGGGATCTGGAGCCGAAGACGGCGCAGGTGCGGTTGATGGTGCCGGACGGAAAGAGCGCAAAGGGAGGTCGGCTGCGTATCGTCACCCAGGGCGACGTGGCAGAACTGACGCAGAGAAACAATGCAGTGGATGTGCCTTGATTTAATTGGACCCACATCAAGACGCGCTCTTGCCTAGCGGAACGCGCATTCAACTCGGAATGTCCCCGACTGACGGCTTACATTTGTCTCCCCAAAAAGTGTGACGCCGTGCTACAACAGGATCGTCTGTGGGGGAGAACGGACTTCCATAGGACCTGATTGGACGGTTGCGCATGGGGATACGCGGCGCAAAACGTCCATCTGTAATGGGAACGCTAGGACGCCAAATCTTCTCAGGGGAAATCGATGTTTACCAAAGTCTCGATCATCGCGGCGCTAGCCGGGTTTGCCTTGTGCCTAGCTGTTGCATCTGCGGATGCACGTGCGCGCGCATCTGGTTCACACCACACGAAGAATCACGGCGGTCACTACACGTCGGGCCATGGTTCTTCGCATAAGGGTGGTAGCTATCTATCGTAATCTAAGCACTAACAATCAATACCGCCGACATAAGCGCTGATTTTTACAGGTTGCGAACTTGGCAACTTGAACAGCCACTCCGGTACAAGACATGGCATCAGTCCGATCCTTCCACGTTACCAGAGCCTTAGACATACCTCTGGCTGCGGTTATCCGATGTTTCTGGCGAATTGATGGAATTTAATACTAATAGTTAGCTCCAAGGGGCGATCAATGGCAACCGATTCAAAAGCACTACGCTGCGGCCTAGTGATGCCAATATCCGCAATTGACGGTTTGCCGGAAAGCCACTGGGACGAGTTACGTGCCATCATCAAAGAGGCATTGGCGGATACGGGGTTCACTGTTGAGCTTGTCAGTGATTCGAATGAGATTGGAATCATCCAAAAGCGCATCGTCCAGAATCTGTATGACAATGACATCGTCATATGCGACGTTAGCGCAAAAAACCCCAATGTCATGTTCGAACTTGGAATGCGTCTTGCGTTCGATAAGCCAGCGATAATTATTAAAGACGACAAAACCAATTATTCGTTTGACACCTCGCCAATCGAGCACTTGCAGTATCCCCGAGACCTCCACTATCACGCTATACAGGCGTTTAAAGTAAAACTCCGAGATAAGGTGCACGCAACTTACGAGGCATCAAAAGGTGCAGAATACACGACATTCCTAAAGCACTTTGGTCAGTTCGTCGTTGCAAAACTCGACGAGAAGCCTGTCGGTAAGGACGAGTATCTACTTGCAGCAATATCTGAACTTCAACAAGAGGTTCGTTCGTTAGCAAAAGCCAACCGTAGCCGCGAAACAATAACAACGACCAGGCTGGGAGAAATTTTCTCGAAAAATTCGCTTGAGAAGCGTTTACCTTCCGAGCAAGAATTTGTTTTTAATCGCTTCATGAGCATAGAGGATCCTTCAGGCCTTATGCAAGAGCTGAGTGATCAGAATTCTCCGGCGTTTAGAATAATGCTTGAGGATTATTTATCTCATCTACCCCAGAACATTGCCAGCAAGGATCGACACGTACTTGAAACCCGCAAGAGACTTGCTGAGGCGATCAGATTATTCAAGCACGCAAGTGGAAGCTAGCAATTCATCTCAGCCAACGCCGCTTCGCGGTCAGCCTAAGCCAGGAATTAGCCGGCACAGAAACGGAGTCAATTGTGTGTCCAAGAACCAACTAGACGGAGATTAACTTGTATCACTTGACTGAATTCAAGAAGAAAACCGACCTTCAGCGGCGCTACGGAAGCAACGCATACATTCTATGGGTACTTGGCCTTTACCTTGACGAACCGGACTTGGAGGCGCTTGCATCGCGTGCGTTGACAGACGGCAGCAACGACAAGTGTATGGACTTCGTTGAAATTGATAAGACTGGACAGAAGATCGTAATCGTCCAAGGTTTTTTCTCCGAGAAGTCCTCGGACAAAGCGAAGTCAAAAAAGGCATCCGATCTAATGATTGCGGCGTCGTGGATTGCACACGGCGACAGCAATGCGAAGACGATAAACGAACGCGCTCGAGCTCGCTCTCTGGAATGCCGGCAAGCGCTTGAGTCGGAAGAGATCGAGGCAGTTGAGCTCCTTTACATTCACAACCTTCCTGAGTCTCTAAACAGTCAGGAGGAGTTAGACACATGTCAACGTGCCGCGTCGAAACTCTTTGGCGACAGTGTTTTAGTTACCTGCAAAGAGTTTGGTCTTCGTGAGATCGAGACACTCTTCAATGAGCGCTCGTCACAGATCCTCGTAAAGGATAGAATTAAGATCAACGGAACATGGCTTGGCACGCAGAAGTCAGCGGACTGGACCGCGCATGTTTACTCCGTCAGAGGTGAGTGGCTGCGCGAGCTCTTTAAGGAATACGACGAGAGATTGTTCTCCGCAAACTATCGGGGATTTCTTGGAATAAGTCGCCGAAAAAAGATTAACTCGGCCATTCGCTCTACGGCGAGTTCCCAGCCGGAAGACTTCTGGGTATTCAATAATGGCATCACGCTTTTAACGGATGCACTCACAAGGCGGGGCGCATCAAGTCACCTGACTGGAATATCAATAATAAACGGAGCGCAAACAACTGGCTCTCTTGGTCATGTAGGACAGGAGACGGAACTCTCAAACGTCTGGGTTATGTGTCGTGTTGTGGTATGCAAGAGCCCAGACTTGGTCGAGGAAATTGTTAAATATAACAACACGCAGAACAAGATCACGACTTGGGATCAATATGCCAACGACGAGACCCAAAGTTCGCTCCGCACACAGTTCAAGAACATAGGATTCGACTACAGCGTCAAGCGGGGTTTTGACTCAGTTGAAGCGGAGATTGGCATAGAGAAAGCTGCGCAGCCAGTTCTCGCGTTCAACGGCCACTACGTTGACGCCATTCGGAGTAAGAATGCAGTGTTCGATCGACCGGAGATCTATCGAAAGGCATTCTCGGATCGTACTGCAACACACATATTACTGGCCTACTCGTTCTCTCGGTCTATTGACGAAGTAAAACGGTCTCTCGCAACGAAAGCCGAAAGAACTGAGAACGAAGAGAAGCAGCTTTCCTTGTTCAACTACCTGAGTTTCAAATCATTTCTGCTTGCGTGTATTGGCGCGTCGCTACAGCAATTCGTGGGCGGCAGCTTTGAGTCGAGCAATGCACGACTAGCTCCTCAGGCAATAAAAAATACAGTTGACGAGATTGCCACGCAATTCGACCGCATCACGCGCCAAGTATTAAGAGCTGTGTCTACAAGCATCGAAAATAGGGTTCGACGAGAAAGCGTGTCTGTGGCAAGGATCCTGAAGAGCGAATCCAGCCTTATAGAAATGCGTAGCGACTTAAACTCGTTCTTGGAGTCGGTTCTCGATGGGCAGCAAGACGCAGGCTACAAGAATCTAATTCACACATCGTGACCTACTCATTGATCGTGGCGGGTTTGCGCGACAATGGCCGAGAAACAGGATTAGGTTAACTTCGGAAGCTAAGTTGCTTTACTCGGCGTTTAGCTGTCCACTACTAGTTGGATCTACGGAAATTTAAATGAAACTTGACGATATTAAGCCTCATAAAGAGTGGTCTACCGGCCAGCTTCAAGAGTTGGCGGAATCACTTGAACGCGACTTTCAACAAGGCTATGTAATTGAAGAAACGGAAAAAGGTACGTTACGCATATCGTTTGAGCACGCGGTCGGACGATTGGGAAAGCTCAAGTTTGAGGTATTCTCTAAGGAGCACGCCCCGCCTCATTTCCGCGTAACTTATGGCGACGAGAGCGCCAATTTCTCCATCAGAGATTGTACCAAGCTAAACGGCGGACTTAATCAGTACGAGAAGAACATCGCGATTTGGCACCGGGAAAACAAGCAAGCAATAATAGACAGATGGAATGCCACTCGCCCTAGTGACTGCCCTGTCGGTCCGTATGTCGAGTGAACGCGCAGGTGCCATCTAACAGTGGATAACGGGGTAAACAAAAACAGGGGCCAGAGTGCACTTTTCTTGTGTGCGACACCTTTGAAAACTAGCCCAGGAAAAAAAGGGGTCAGGAAAAACAGGGGTCAGAGTGCATTTTTATTGTATGCAAGGCCATTTAAAGTTAGCTCTGACCCCAGTTCTGGCAACGGCGCCAGAAGGGTTTTGTGAGCCGCTCTAAACCCTGGCCATGGCCCGAACCAAGAACGACAAGCCCCCTGTCTCCGGACCCAAGCCATCGGCATCTGGCCGGCCACTGGGCATGGCCGATCTCGACTGGCTCGGCCAGGCGGCCTGCGACGAGTTCTTCAAGCTGCACGACAACGAAGTGTTCAGGGGCATCGGCGCGGGGGCGGTGCTCTTGCCGCCACACAGCGTACCGGCCAGCCGATCGCCCAACAGCGGCGGCGCTGTCATCGAGGCGTTTCCGCATGGGCTAGCGTACGGAAGCATGATGACTGTGCTAGTTGGATACTCTGCATTCATTGCAACAATGGGTTTACCGTTGTTGGCTCTCTTTTGGCCTACCCTTCTCGATCCAAGTTTCGCTCAGGATCGATTTAGTTTTCCGTTTATTTTTGCGGTGGGATGCCTGAGCTTTGCGTCATTACTCGTAGTGTTCGCGCTCCGCTTCGACCTCATCGGCTACCGCTACGCACCCACCCTGTTCGACCGCAACGCCGGCAAGGTCCATGTCTTCAAGGACAACACGCGTCTCTTCAGCGGATGGCCGCTCTGGGGCGGGGGCGGCCAGCACGAGATCCTCAGCTACGACTGGGCCTGCGTGCGCGCCCAGGTCGTCCGCTTCAAGACCTTCACCGGCACCGTCGCGCAGGACAACGCGGCTCTGCAGATGATCGTGCTGGCGGCGCCCGGCGACACCCGCGTGGTCGGCCAGTTCGGCCTGGGCCTGACCAGCAGCGCCATCGCGGTGCAGCCCCTGCTCGATACCTGGGAGCACATCCGCCGCTTCATGGAGCACGAAGGGCCGCTGTTCGTCGAAGGCGACGGACCCAATGAGGCCTTGTTCGAGATGCGCCTTGGGCGCTGCATCTTCTTCGGCCAGCCCTTCATCGGCCCGGGCAGTGCGGAGCATTGGAGGCATCCCGACCTGGGCGCCATCCTCTGGCAGGTCATCGCCATCCCGCTCTTTCCGCTGACCCTGCTCTACGGCCTGATCCGCTGGGCCAGTTTCCACATCAAGAGCAAGCCCATATGGCCGCCTGAAGTGCTGGCCAGCGTGGGCGGCGCCCCCTTGCATGGCAACGCGCTGGAAGCCTGGCGCCATGTGGTGCCGGACCGCGCAGCAGGGGCCGCTGCGCCGCTGCCGTCGAGCGCCTCAGCTTCGGGCGCGACCGCTCATCGTGAATAAAAGCAGCTCCCAAAACCCAACGAAGCAGTTCTGTCGAGGCACCGCATCGAAGGCAGAACGAGTAGTACGACAAGATGCGGCAACGACGCCAGAAGGGTTTTGTGAGCCCTCTAAACCCTGACCATGGCCCGAACCAAGAACGACAAACACTCCGCTTCCGAGCCCAAGCCATCGACATCGCGCCGACCCGCCGGTATGGCCGACATCGAATGGCTCGGCCAGCAGGCCGGAGACGAATTCTTCAAGCTGCACGAGAACGAAGTGTTCAAAGGCGTGGGGACCCAGGCCGTCCTCTTGCCGCCGCACGGCGTACCGGCCAGCCGATCACCCAACAGCGGAGGCGCGGTCATCGCGGCATTTCCCCATGGGCTGGCTTATGGAAGCATGATGACTGCACTCTTGGGCTACTTGGCCTTCGGCGCCTTGGTGATGATGCCCCCTCTGATCTACATCGTCTTCGATGCGACCTTTGATCGCGTACTAGGACTTAGCTACTTCGGGTTGATCGCACTCATGGTTTTGCTGGCTAGCGCACTTCTCATGCTCCGCTTCGACCTCATAGGCTACCGCTACGCACCCACCCTCTTCGACCGCAACGCCGGCAAGGTCCATGTCTTCAAGGACAACACGCGTCTCTTCAGAGGGTGGCCGCTCTGGGGCGGGGGCGGCCAGCACGAGATCCTCAGCTACGACTGGGCCTGCGTGCGCGCCCAGGTCGTCCGCTTCAAGACATTCACCGGCACCGTCGCGCAGGACAACGCGGCCCTGCAGATGATCGTGCTGGCCGCGCCCGGCGATACCCGCGTGGTCGGCCAGTTCGGCCTGGGCCTGACCAGCAGCGCCATCGCGGTGCAGCCCCTGCTCGATACCTGGGAGCACATCCGCCGTTTCATGGAGCATGAAGGGCCGCTGTTCGTGGAAGGCGACGGGCCCAATGAGGCCTTGTTCGAGATGCGCTTGGTGCGCTGCATCTTCTTCGGCCAGCCCTTCATCGGCCCGGGCAGTGCTGAGCATTGGAGGCATCCCGACCTGGGCGCCATCCTCTGGCAGGTCATCGCCATCCCGCTCTTTCCGCTGACCGTGCTCTACGGCCTGATCCGATGGGCCAGTTTCCACATCAAGAGCAAGCCCGCGTGGCCGCCTGAAGTGCTGGCCAGCGTGGGCGGCGCCCCCTTGCATGGCAGCGCGCTGGACGCTTGGCGCCATGTGGTGCCGGACCGCGCAGCAGGGGCCGCTGCGCCGCTGCCGTCGAGCGCCTCAGCTTCGGGCGCGACCGCTCATCGTGAATAAAAGCAGCTCCCAAAACCCAACGAAGCAGTTCTGTCGAGGCACCGCATCGAAGGCAGTACGAGTAGTACGACAAGATGCGGCAACGACGCCAGAAGGGTTTTGTGAGCCGCTCTAAACCCTGACCATGGCCCGAACCAAGAACGACAAGCACCCAGCCTCCGGACCCAAGCCATCGGCATCGGGCCGGCCACTGGGCATGGCCGATCTCGAGTGGCTCGGCCAGGCGGCCTGCGACGAATTCTTCAAGCTGCACGACAACGAGGTGTTCAAGGGCATCGGCGCCGGGGCGGTGCTCTTGCCGCCACACAGCGTACCTGCCAGCCGATCGCCCAACAGCGGCGGCGCGGTCATCGAGGCGTTTCCGCATGGGCTGGCGTACGGCAGCATGATGACTTTGCTTGTGGGGTATCTTGGCTTTGGCGCCGTCGCCATAGGTTTGCCATTGACCCTGATGCTTGCGAGCGCAGTTGGTGATGCCAATGCATTCACTCCTGCCTTGGTCGGCACTTCAGTCCTATCGGTGTTCGTCTACTTCATGCTCCGCTTCGACCTCATCGGCTACCGCTACGCACCCACCCTGTTCGACCGCAACGCCGGCAAGGTCCATGTCTTCAAGGACAACACGCGTCTCTTCGGCTGGTGGCCGCTCTGGGGCGGGGGCGGCCAGCACGAGATCCTCAGCTACGACTGGGCCTGCGTGCGCGCCCAGGTCGTCCGCTTCAAGACCTTCACCGGCACCGTCGCACAGGACAACGCGGCCCTGCAGATGATCGTGCTGGCCGCGCCGGGCGATACCCGCGTGGTCGGCCAGTTCGGCCTGGGCCTGACCAGCAGCGCCATCGCGGTGCAACCCCTGCTCGATACCTGGGAGCACATCCGCCGTTTCATGGAGCACGAAGGGCCGCTGTTCGTGGAAGGCGACGCGCCCAATCAGGCCTTGTTCGAGATGCGCTTGGCGCGCTGCATCTTCTTCGGCCAACCCTTCATCGGCCCGGGCAGTGCGGAGCATTGGAGGCATCCCGACCTGGGCGCCATCCTCTGGCAGATCATCGCCATCCCGCTCTTTCCGCTGACCGTGCTCTACGGCCTGATCCGCTGGGCCAGTTTCCACATCAAGAGCAAGCCCGTATGGCCGCCTGAAGTGCTGGCCAGCGTGGGCGGCGCACCCTTGCATGGCAGCGCGCTGGACGCCTGGCGCCATGTGGTGCCGGACCGCGCAGCAGGGGCCGCTGCGCCGCTGCCGTCGAGCGCCTCAGCCTCGGGCGCGACACGCTCATCGTGAATAAACCCTGACCATGGCCCGAACCAAGAATTACAAACACCCTGCCTCCGGGCCCAAGCCTACTTCCAAGCCCTCGGCGTCAGGCCGCCCCATCGGCATGGCCGATATCGAATGGTTCGGCCAGGAGGCCTGCGACGAATTCTTCAAGCTGCACGACAACGAGGTGTTCAGGGGCATAGGCTCTGGGGCGGTGCTCTTGCCGCCGCACAGCGTGCCGGCCAGCCGATCGCCTAACAGCGGCGGCGCGGTCATCGAGGCGTTTCCGCATGGGCTGGCTTATGGAAACATGATGACTGTGCTAGTGGGCTATTTCGCGTTTGGAGCCCTGGCGATAGGGCTACCACTGCTGCTTATCGGATTCCCGCAAGTCATAAACAAAGACTTCTTTGCCGGAGAACGACTTTCCTTCGGCTATGCGTTCGGGGTTGGAGGCATGTCCCTAGCCGCGCTTTTGTTCGCTCTGATGCTCCGCTTCGACCTCATCGGCTACCGCTACGCACCCACCCTGTTCGACCGCAACGCCGGCAAGGTCCATGTCTTCAAGGACAACACGCGTCTATTCAGTTGGTGGCCGCTCTGGGGCGGGGGCGGCCAGTACGAGATCCTCAGCTACGACTGGGCCTGCGTGCGCGCCCAGGTCGTCCGCTTCAAGACCTTCACCGGCACCGTCGCGCAGGACAACGCGGCTCTGCAGATGATCGTGCTGGCTGCGCCCGGCGATACCCGCGTGGTCGGCCAGTTCGGCCTGGGCCTGACCAGCAGCGCCATCGCGGTGCAGCCCCTGCTCGATACCTGGGAGCACATCCGTCGCTTCATGGAGCACGAAGGGCCGCTGTTCGTCGAAGGCGACGGGCCCAATGAGGCCTTGTTCGAGATGCGCTTGGCGCGCTGCCTCTTCTTCGGCCAGCCCTTCATCGGCCCGGGCAGTGCGGAGCATTGGAAGCACCCCGACCTGGGCGCCATCCTCTGGCAGGTCATCGCCATCCCGCTCTTTCCGCTGACCGTGCTCTACGGCCTGATCCGCTGGGCCAGTTTCCACATCAAGAGCAAGCCCGCATGGCCGCCTGAAGTGCTGGCCAGCGTGGCCGGCGCCCCCTTGCATGGCAGCGCGCTGGACGCTTAGAAACAGGGGTCTAGAAACAGGGGTCAGAGTGCATTTTTCTTGTATGCAAGGCCATTTAAAGTTAGCTCTGACCCCAGTTCTGGAGTAGACATGCTGGGTACAACAATCCACACGAGACGAATGCGTGTCGTGGTTCCGCCTACTTCATGCATTAGTCTAGTGATGGACGCGCGATGCGGCGTCCGCTTTGGACAAGTCCTCATGATCGCGAACTGTGGCATGCTCGGCTCCTGGCGGCAGTACTGGGGAGCGCGGTCCATGCTTCACCCCTTCCTTGGCACCAGCGCCTAACGATGATGCAACCCGAAGCCGCCGCGCGGTGCGGTTCAATTCAGTTGGCAGGCCCCGAGAACATGTCTATGCAGCCGGCGAAGATTTCCGTACTCGCTCTGCTGGTTCTTGAAGCAAGTCTGGTCATTTCAACGGTGGCGTCCCTCCTCTTGCGCGATGTCCCTGTGGTGCCTGTTGCGTTCGCCGTGATTGGGGTTGGCTCGTTCCTGGCGCTTCTGATCTCGGTTCCGGCAGCGTGGTACTCCGTGGCCACGGATCGCTCAACTCGCTCGGCGCCTTACTTGTCGACCGTCGTCGTCGGTAGTCTCCTGATTACCTGTTTCATCGTGCTGCCGTTTCTGGGCGGCGGCGTGTAGCAGTGGGCACACCAAGCCCGGAGGCTTGAGGCCTGACGCCGGTCTTGGTGACACCCAGCGGCCAGCGACGCCAGCAAGATCCAAGACAGAGATCTATGGCATGCTCGCGCCCATGCGGCAGTGCTGGGGAAGCGCAGTCGATGCTTCACCACCTCTGGCACCACCGTCCAACTATTCATTCAACCGGCCCTGCTTCGCGGTGTCGCCCAATCCAGGTGTCAGGACGCATGACCAAGCAGTTCCGACTCTCGCAAGATCAGATCAAGCCAATGGCCGAAGGCTACGGCGGCTGTATTGCCACCGACAGGATCACCGTCGACGGTGATTCCGTGCGCTTCATGTACCGCGAGGCGCCGGACAACGACGTCGATAGCGGTTGGCGCTTCATGTCAGGCTACGAAGACGATGCGTACATGGACAACCCAGCCAACCATGCCGTCTATGACGTCAACACGATCGCCAACTACGACCCAAGCATTATTCCGTTTTTGGACGCTCCGGAAGGGAGCGCATTTGAAAAGCCCCCGGAGTCGGAGCAGTTCATCGCTGTGACGAATTGGGAGCCAGCGGATGAGTCATGACGGCTGGATCAAACCACCTCCAGATCTTGCTGCGGTTTAACGGAGGCGTTAGCGACAATGGGCAATCTTCCGCAAATTCGGATCTATGCAGATTTCAACGGTCTGGTCCGTGGCGTCATCAATCCGGAACGAACCGCTGTCGTTCTCGACACGTTTGGCAGCATCCGGGACCTATCAAACGCTGGGGTTGTGCTGTCGCCTGGCCTTCCGCTTGTAGCCTATGATGAGTCGGATGAGTCCGAGGACCTTGAGGGGCATGGAACGGCGCAGTACGACCCGAAGCGCCGTTGGTGGGTAGTTGAGTTCGATGAGCTGGGGGTTCGGTATGTCCCGCGTGTCGGCCAAGTCTCGGCGGCAGTGTTTCACTGCGTTCGTTGCCGTCTTCCGGTGGCTGGCGTTACCTGCAATACGCTTGGCGACCCTGGGCTCTGTTGCAAAAGCTGTGGGACAAGTGCGATGGCGGCAATCAATCCGCCAGCATGATGCCACCTAAGTATTCATTCGAGCGGACGTCCCAATCGCTTCGCGCTTGGTCCGCTGCTTAGTTCAAGCCTCGACTGCACATGAAAACTTTCTTTGCTCTCGTATTGCTCACGTTCCTAGCATTGCCACTGACGCTAAGCGCGTCTGGTCCTGAGCTATTCAGCATTTCCTTCAAACATGGTCAGCCTTCTGTCGACAATGATCTGACCACATCTGTCGACTCTGCAGAGTGGCTTAGGCGCGTCTTGGAACACGATTCGCAGATCATGTTGCGTATCGATGAGGTTCGGTATCAGGTTGTTGGCAGAGCCGACCCAAGCGAATGTGCGGATGCGCAATGCAGCGCCCTGGCACTCAAGCGTGCGCAGCTGTTTCAGGATGCCTTGGTGAGCGCTGGAGTTCCGCTCTCACTGTTCTGTCCACCCGCCGCGCTTGGGCCACCTTGGCCCCCGACCTATCGACCCACACCGGAGCAATTGATATTGGCGCGCCAGGCCGGCGTTGAGCCTGTCTTCGACGGCTGTGAGCAAAAGTAGAGGCAAGAGTGCGCTGCTAGGTGCGACACCCTTGAAAGCTAGTCCGATGATTGAAGTACATGGGACGCATGCCTACGGTGTACCGGAGACGATCGCGCTTCGTGGCGCGGCTGAACCCAGTTGGTGTATCGCTCATGGAATCCATGAAGCTCTTCCCCGGATTGCTTGTCGCTCTTGGTGGCCCGGTGAAGGCCACTGCACCTGACCTCGGCTTAGAAGAGGTTGTCCTCTGTTGCTTCTCGGATTCTGATCTACGCGTATACGAGCGGCTCGTTGCGCAACGGGGGGCCTGACAACGCGCTTAAGTCCGAGGTACCGGGGAAACGGGATCGGAGCGCACTTGTCTTGGAAATGCATACTGATCCATGTTCTATTGAACGCAAAGCCACTAAACATGGCTCGGCCTAGATGAGGCGCGGAAGACGCACACGTGACGACGACAGCTGACGACCTCAAAGCCCAACTCGTCCGCTCGGGTGTCATCCTGGAGATCGGTGGATTCCGGCCGCCCGACGATCCCCTGGCCAGTTGGTTCGGTCGCGTGAACGTCTGCGCGCCGGGCGAGACATGGCCGGAGACGGCGGGACGGCCGATGCATGCGCTGTGTCAGATCAATGTCAGCGAACTGCCGCTGCGGCCGGCCCGCCTAGCGGATATCTCACTGATTGCGGTGTTCATCGGTCCCGATACGCTCCCGGTCGATACGCCTAATGGGGAAGGGTGGTGTCTGCGGGCCTACAAGCGGCTCGATGGACTGGTCCCGCTGGCGCCACGGAACATCGATTCGCCGATCAGCGCATTTCCGATGCGGCCGCATGTCTTTCATGACGACTACCCGTGCTGGGAGGATGCGCCGATGGATCTGCCAGCAGATATCGAAGCGCACTACCACGATCTTTTCCGGAACCTGGATGGCTTCAAGCTGGGAGGATGGCCGACGCTGATCCAGGCCGAGATCTTCTGGGCGCCCTTCAAACGCCATCCCGCATCGCCCGAGTTCGTCTTCCAGATCGATTCCACGGACAAGGGCCGCTGGATGTGGGGCGACGGCGGCGTCGGCTACTTCGGCCGCGGAACAGCACCAGGAAAAGAAGACGAGTGGGCGCTTGCGTGGCAGTGCTACTAGCGACGCCCGGCGGAGAAGGCTGCGGGACCAGGTGCGCAGTTGATCGAGTGATCCATCAAGCGAAATCCTAGCCAGGCTGTGCGCTATTGTGCGCAGTAGGCCAACAGTTCTACTCTGATCCAGCTGTCTGGTTGATCACATTAGGGGGTGTGATATGAAGTGTGGACTGCTGTCGTTGGTCCTGCTGGCGGGTCTTGCGGCATGTCACTCGGCGCCGTCGCCGCGGCCGGCCGTCGCACATGGGGATGGCGCACCGCCGGACCGTCCCGTCGATCTGTCTGCGGCGCATAGCGAAGGCGCGGGCATCGCCGCGCAACGCACATGGCTCGATCAGCACTACCCCGGCGCGCGCATCAAATCGCAGTCGCTGTTGTTCGAGCCATCGGCCATGGACCTCATCACGATCGTGCTGCCCTCGGGCGAGGAGCGCAAGGTCTACTTCGACATCTCTTCCTACTTTGGTAAGTGGTGAGCGGTGCGATGCATGTCGTGCAGGTATTTGTGATCGGACTCCTGGCGCTGGTTGCGTGTGCCGGAGCGGCCTTTGTCGTGGCGGTCGTCGTCCCATCCCGCCTGGTGTTGTGGTTACTTCGACCACGACCTTCCTATGCCTGCTTTGCGTCGACTGGTTCCTGTGGGATGGATTGGAACCGGACGCGGTCACGTCGCAGAGGGGAAATAGGGGTCAGAGTGCAGTTTTCCTAGAAAGTCCGCTCTGATATCCGGTTCTCCTTGCACGCCTGATAGTTATGGTGCGAACCCGAGCAAGAGCCGCCCAGCCATTGACTGCGGATCAATGCCTCGGCGAGGATCACGCCATCCCGCATCCTCGCGGTCCGTCAGGCTAGGGGCATGGAAGAAAAACGGTATTCGAAGCTAGGAACAGCTCTTCATTGGATGGGGTTGGTCGCGGCTCCTCTCTCTGTTTGGGGCGGCCTTATCGCAAACGCAGCCTTGGCGCCCGGCGTCAGCCTCTCTACAGGGCTTGCGGCGTGGATGGGCGTCTTTGTCATGACAGTGCTTCCCGTCCACCTCATTGCGTACGCCACAACGTTCGCTTTCATGAGAGACAGGCTGCGTCTGAAGTACCCGACTCTCGTTGTGGCGCTCCTCACATCCGTCGCCGCCGTCGGGATCGCTTTTTCACAGGGAGGCAATCCATTCCAAGCGGTATTTGGTGCCTGGTATACACCCTGCTTCGTGATTGCATATGCCGTTGCAGCGGGATGCCCAAGCTCCGTGCAAGGAGATGGCTCGCAAAAGTCTGGCATCTCCATCAGGGCGGCCTCGTGATATCACTACGGAAATAGGGGTCAGAGTGCACATTTTATTGAGGAAATTAGGGGTCAGAGTGCACATTTTCTTGTGTGCTACACCTTTATAGTTCACCCTGACCCCCAGTTTTAACATGCGAATTTCATGGCAAGCCAAAATTGGACAGAGAAAGAATACGTGGAGTGCCTGAAGCACGAACGCCACTTGTTCGCGCGGGTTCTTCGCTCTTACGGGTCATAATCACCGGCGGACGCTGACAACGCGGCAGTTGCACGCTATCCATACGAGGAGCCAAATGATCTACACGGGCTCATCTTTCATGACGAGGCATGGCACTGGGCCATGCTTCGCATCCACGGAGAAGTTCACTGGCTTGCCAATCCTCAGCTTGAGTCTCCGCCGCAGGAATACCTTGATGCATCATCGTCGCTGGAGCCTAACAGTGGTCCCTAACAGTTCACTCAAGCCGACGCCGAAGTCGCTGCGTGGGTCCGCTTAGTTCAGGCGCTAGGTGCCACGTCAGATGCTTAGCCAGCTTTGGGAATCATGGCAGTTCAACCTCGGACTCGGCTTGGCTAGCCTCGGCGCTGGGCTGCTGGTAGTGTCGCCGTGCCTGCTCGTCCCGTCTTGGCGTCGCAAGCTTCTTCGGTCGAACTTAGATATCGAGGGAGTCGGTCTCATTGCGCTGACGGTCGCGCTTGCTGCAGTCGGCTGTTACAACTACATCAGTGCCGGAAACGGCAGCTGACAGTTCCATTCAGGCCGAACCGGCTTCGCTGATTGAGATAATTTAAGCGTTAGGTCACATGAAGAAGATTTTCGCAAACCTAGTAACAGTGCTCGGCGTGCTATTCTCGCTGACCGGGCTATTCGGCACGCCATTAGTACTGCATCAGCTTCCGATCTCCTTGATGTTGCCAAGTGATGGAGAGACCTCCCATCAATACCTTCGGGCGGTCCCTGCCGAGCTACCCTGGCCGGAATATCTGCCATACATTTTTATCCTTTTGGGGAGCGCAATGCTTGTTGCCGGCATACTTTTGCGCCGAAAAATTCGTGCACTGCGGCTTAACTAGTTATTCAAACGGAAGCTGCCTCGCGGTTCGGTTTAAATCAGGTGTTAGTCCTTATATGTTGAGTTGCGCTAACTGTCGGGAGGTCTGGGAATCGGCTCCAAATGGGTCGTCTCTTTGCGCTCTCATCAACGGCGACATCGGCTGGCTTATGTTCTTGCCTTCGTCTGAAGATACAGGCTTCAGTTCTCGCAACCCTTCCTATTCCGGACCGCTTGACGAAATGATCGAATACAGGCTCTCCAATGGCCAAGTCGATTTATATCCAGCTTCATGGGCGCTGCCGCTCGCAACGATTGAGCGAGCCTTCGCCTCCTTCCGGGACACGGGAAAGCCCCCAACTTTCGTCCGCTGGCACAACGACTCCGGTGATGCTTTAGAAGTCTGATCACCGGTCTAGGAAAAAGAGTCAGTAGGAAAAAGAGTCAGTAGGAAAAAGAGTCAGAGTGCACTTGTCTTGAAAATGCACTCTGACCCCAGTTCTCTCACCAGTTCTCTCAGTTGAGGATCGGTCTCGTCGGCCGACTTGCGGGTATAGATGACGCAGCGCATGGGGATCTCCGGCAAAAGAATGGGAGCACGCTCAGCACCTGCTGCGCGTGCGCTCAGATCTCTTTTTGCTGTTCAAATCCACGCCGTGAAGGCGACATGCGACGCGTTCGGACATCTATGCGACGTTGACGTGGTCGAACCGGATACTACCTCAGCGCGCCCGGGCTTGAGCCAGGCGGCGCCGATCGCCGAGCAGACGCTTTTCCGGCACTGGCCGTTGTTTTCGCGCGACGCTGCCAGCCGCGCCGCATCCCCCCGGCCGCCTGGACCGATGTGCTGGCCACGGCTCTCCTTTGCCGTGCCGCATCGGCCCATGCCGACAAGGTCCTCGAACACGAGCGACTGGCGGGGGCGCAGCGCCTGCTCGATTAAGCGGCACGGCTCGCCGCTGCGGCGGCTCCTGCGGCGGGTTCTGGTATGCCGGCTGGACAACTTGATCTGCGCGCGATGCGCTAGTGATAGAGCCGGTAGAGGTGCAGCGTACTGGAATCAGTACAGCCGTAGGCCTAAGTCCACGATCTTGCCAATCGGACTGAAAACCAGCGCGCCGCACCGGCCCGGTTCGACGCCCGCATAGGAAGCGCTCTTGACGATGCCGTAGGCAATGTTTCCATAGTGGACCGGCCCGCCACTGTCACCACGAAAGCACGCCAAGTCGTCCCCCACTACCACCTTGTAGGCCAGGGGGTCACAGACCTGTCCGTTGCACTCCTTACTGCTAAAGCTCGCCGTGCTACTCGACACGACGCCGCACGTCCAACCGGTCTGCAAGCCCCTGTGGCATACCCGATCTCCAGCTACGGCGGCTGCGGCCGAGAGGATCGCCACACCGCAACTGGAACAGGTGTCCCTCGCAAAGACTTCTCCAAGTGGGCGGTAGCCCAGAACTGGGAAAGAAAACCATGCCAAGTCGTGTGTCGCGTCGAAAATCCGGTCCTCGTAAGTCAGCTTCGCGGTGACCTGTACGCCGCTTGCCGCATCCGACCAGTTTCCGTACATGAGGTTCTTGCCACAGTGCGCCGCGGTGACCAGGCCCCAATTGGTGTTGTCCTTGTTCCGCACGATGAAGCCGCCGGTGCACTGGTGCTCGTTGTCCAGATTGAGGATCTGCGAGCCGCCCCGCACATAGGGGGACTGGGTCGTTGCCAATGGCGCACTCTGTGTCGGCAACGTTGAGCTGGACGATGGCTCGGGCGACTCTTGTGGTTCTGATTCCATGGGGCCCGGCAGGAACTTGAACCTGACAGGCACGCCGAGCTGGCGACTCAGCGCTGCGTTCTCCGCTTCGTAGGCAGCTTGCTCCTCCGCAGGGACGAAGACGTAAAGCACGATCGCAGCATCCACTTCATCGATACCCGTGCCCTGCAAGCCGGGCACCTGCTCCTGCAGGCGTGCTTGGTTCGCCGCCAGGATGGCGCTGATCTCGTCTAGCGTCTTGCCGGACACCAGCGTGAACTTGACCGGGATGGTTCCGTGCGGCGTGGACAACTCATGGATAGCGGGTAGCGGACCCTGCTTGAGCCGCAGCACGAGCTTGAACCCGTCGCGGCTATCGTCCCAATACGAGGTATCGAGACGGTTGGCATAGTCCGCTTTGAAAGCGTCGATCTCCGACCGGGCAAGCACCTGCCTGAGCTCCAGGCGCCGCGAGGCTTCCGCTTCAGCCACGTGATTGTCCTTTGCGTAGCTGCGGGAGATGACCTCCAACTGGTCCAAAGGCTTGGCATCCTGAGCCTGAGCAGTACTGGACAGCGCCATTGCGCAGGCTGCGACGAAAAGCCACGTGTGTGTCATCGTTTGATCCTCCTTGAATTTTGTTCCTGAAGGGCAGCTCCATCTATTTTTCTTGTCGCGTATGCCTGTGTCAAACCGACGCCCCGACGTCCCCCGGTTTTGAGTAGCAGGGCGATTTGGAGTCCAATCCCCAACGAGACGGAGATTGGACGTGAAGAAGCGCTTTACCGAAGAGCAGATCATCGGCTTCCTGCGTGAGGCCGAAGCCGGCGTGGCGGTGAAGGACCTGTGCCGGCGGCACGGATTCAGCGAGGCCTCCTACTACCTGTGGCGAAGCAAGTTCGGCGGCATGAGCGTGCCGGAGGCCAAGCGGCTCAAGGAGCTGGAGGCGGAGAACACGCGGCTGAAGAAGCTGCTGGCCGAGCAGTTGTTCGAGAACGACGTTATCAAGGACGCCCTGCGAAAAAAGTGGTGACCGCACCGGCGCGCAGGATGCTGGTGCGGCAGCTGATGGAGCGCGGGCTCACGGAGCGTCGGGCGCTGGCCGTGGTGCGGATGAGCGCCAGCGCGCTGCGCTACGTCCCGCGTCCGGATCGCAACGTCGAGCTGCGCGAGCGGATCCTGGCGCTGGCGCAGCGGCACAAGCGCTACGGCGTCGGGATGATCTATCTGAAGCTGCGGCAGGAGCAGTGGCCGGTGAACTACAAGCGGGTGGAACGGCTGTATCAAGAGGCCAGGTTGCAGGTGCGCCGGCGCAAGCGCAAGAAGGTGCTGCTGGGCGAGCGCCAGCCGTTGCTTCGGCCTGAAGCCGCTAACCAGGTCTGGTCGATGGACTTCGTGTTCGACCGCACCGCCGAGGGCCGGGTGCTCAAGGCCCTGACCATCGTCGACGATGCCACGCACGAGGCGGTGGCGATCGAGGTGGAGCGGGCTGTCTACGGTCACGGCGTGGCCCGGGTGCTGGATCGGCTGGCACTGACACGGGGTCTGCCGCAGGTGATCCGCACCGACAACGACAAGGAGTTCTGCGGCAAGACGATGGTGACGTGGGCTCACGAGCGCGGTGTGCAGCTGCGCTTGATCCAGCCAGGCAAGCCGAACCAGAACGCCTACATCGAGAGCCTCAACGGCCGCCTGCGCGACGAGTGCCTCAACGAACACTGGTTCCCGACGCTGCTGCACGCCCGCGCCGAGATCCAGACCTGGCGACGGGAATATAACGAGGAGCGACCGAAGAAGATCTTGGGCGGCCTGACCCCGGCCGCCTATGCCCAACAGCTAGCGGCCAAAGCCGCTACGATGAAACCCGGACTCTAAAGAGCCCCGTTACTGAAAGCGGGGGGACGTCGAGGTTATGCAACAATGCGCCTAAGCCGCTGGAGAGAAAGTATGAAAAAGCATCTCGCCGTACTGCTGCTGATCGTGGGCCTTGTCTGTAATGCGCCCACGCTCGCCCAATCCTCCAAGTCGCCCTTTCTCGGAAAATGGGTGCTCGATGTCGCGAGCATGCCGGCGCCGCCCGCGCAGCGGCCGAAAAGCGCCTCGCTCACCTACAGCGATGTGGGCAAGGGCAAGTGGCAGACGAATGCCGACATCGTCGGTGGCGATGGGCATGACATCCATGCCGTCGCCATTTATCCGCTAGACGGAACCGCAGTCCCAAGCAAAGGCTACCCGACGGTCGACACCACGGCCGTATGGCTGCCGGCGCCGAACGTGATGGTCGCCGCCTTCTACTTGAAGGGAATGCCGCGCACGACGCGCACTTACACCGTCGCCCCTGATGGCAAGACGATGACCGAAACCGTGGTCTGGTTGAACATCAACGGCGAGCCGGCGATCACGATGAACCGCTTCAACCGTGCTGAATAGCCTATGCGGAAAATACGGCTCAGAGCGCGCTTTCTTGGGAGTTCGCTCTTGGCCTTCTTCTAATCTGTGGAATATGGCGAATGAGGAGCGAGCATCGGCATGTCGTCATTCGTACTTCAAGCGAGAAGCATCGCTGTAGAACACCCAGAGGGGGAGTGCCATCTTGTCGGCTTCGCCGACCAGGCGCTCGATACCACGACCTATCTCCTGCTCCAGCGTGCATTCTCGTTCGACGAGCAGGACGTGGCGTTGAGGATGGACACCTATCATGTCGAATGGTGCGGCCAGGAAACCTCGGGCTACGGCGGCGTCTCCCAGTTTCTGCTCAGCCCTGGCCACGCGCGGATTACATTCGTTCCAGATTCGCCGGTGGCACTGGCTGGTTTGGGGATTCTCACGGTCGTGTTCCAGTTGACACCGCCGGAGTACCTGACATTGCAGGCTGCCCTTCGTTGCATATTCGCGGGAAGCGGTTGCCTCTTGGTGACCGATGCTTAAAGTGTCGTATCCGACCCGTACTCGTTCGCGAGCTTGATCGTTCGGCATTAACGGCAAAGGAGGGCTAGATGCTACTTGCCCTTATCACTGCGCTTTTCCTGGCCGCGTCCTCCGCCGTGGCCAGCAGTACGATGTGGGCGTTCTAAGCGCCGCCCGGCGCACCAGTGCCGGATCTGGAATTTCTCGGCTACGACAAGATTGGTGGGATCCTCATTCAAGACAAGAATGGGCCACGCAGTCTTCCGCAAGGTTCCTACAAAGTCGTTGCGTTGGATCACAGCGCTAGCAGGATCGACCTGACCTACGCCAATCCAGGCGATCACTCGCTTCCACCGAGCTTCAGGCTAAGGGGAGCAGGGCCGGACATGACCTTGACGGTGCGTGGCAAGACGTACAAGGGCAAACTAAGTTGCGGGGCGTGGTTAGCTATCTGCGACCCCCTGGTCGTCAACCAGCGCTGTGCCGCTGAGCTGAAGGCTGGGACTGGGGCCTCTACGGAACCAGGAACCTGTTGGCGGCCTGTGTGCACTGGGCGGTTGTTTGGAGAAGCCGTAGTGAAGAGTATGGATTGGAGTCACGTGGTTCCTCCCTATAGACTGGAATTTATCCAACCCAACGACAATTCACGCGGATCGACTCAAAAGAGGCAACTTGCAACATGAAAAGGGTCTCTCTACTCGCCGTGTTGGCGCTCAGCGTGTTGCCACCCGCCGTCGACGCCAAAGACCTCTTCGCCAAAGATCGCTGCAAGGCCGCGTACGAGTATCACTTCCTCAATAGGGCCGTGGCGTTCGAGGATTGGACAGGGGTAGAAATTTTGCTTGAAGGAGGCGCAGACCCAAACGGCCGTGGCTATGCGCAGATCACGGAGTGCGTTCGCCTTCCAGGCGAGTTCAGCTCCCCACTCGCACTGGCAGTGAGGAATGGCAACGCCGACCTCGTTCGCTTGCTACTGAAATATGGGGCAGATCCTAATCTTCCGGAAGGAGAGTCGGTGACCCCAACGGGAATTGCACGCGGCATGGCTTCTCCGGCCATCCTGCAACTGCTGCTTGAGCATGGCGGAAGATAGGCGCAGTGCCTTGTTCGTGCGAGATCGCATCAATCTGCCGCTAACGGACGCATGACCACATTCCAATTCCAACCCCGCTGGAAGGAAGAACTCGTCTGCACTGGCCCGGGCGGCGAGTTCGTACTGGATTTCCCGATGGGCGTGCCGACGGTCTACGTGCCCACCGAACATGCCTGGGCGCAGAGTGCACCTGCATGGGCGTGCGACCTGTGGCCGGTGTTCAAGGCCGAGCTGGAAGCCTGGTGCGAGGGGCGCGACGTACAGTTTTTCCTGGATGGATCGGCCAGGTGCTATGGCGCCATCGCCAAGGCCTAGGTGAACATGCTGACAGCAGGCGGATGCACGTGGCTTGGTATCCTGGCGCGCCATCGCTGCGAGGTCTCCGATGAGCCAGAGCACAGAGCGCGCTGACACGACGAACGTCCCGCTGTACCACCTGATCGTGCCGGAATCGCACGAGATGCTCGGCCCGTGGGCGGATGCGTTCCCGGCGTATACCGTCGTGGTCGGCTATTCGAGTCTCGGTCACTTCTTTCTGCATGATCCGGCCAGCCAGGATTACGCGGTGCTGCACCCGTTCAAGGCCGCCGCCAAGTCCTATGGCGCGCACGCCTCCACCGCGGCGTTCGAGGCGGCCATCCTGCGCGATCCGGGCTTCGAGGCGTACGTGTTGCGCGGCGACCACGTGCGGGCGATCGCGGCGCGTCTTGGCCCGTTGAAGCCCGGGCAGATCTACATCCCGCAGCCGTATCCGACGCTGGGCGGAACGGAAGCACCCGAGACATACGACAAGGGCAATGTGTGGGTGTTCGCTGATCTCGTCGCACAAAGCGTGGGCTTGTGACGTGAACTCGAGCGATTTCGCAAGGCATGGCTGATGGGGATGGCGCGCGCAAGTCGCCGATCGACACGTGTGTTGTGTGTGCTTGCCGGCGCGCTACTTGGTGTTGCCGCGCTGTGCGTGGGCGTTGACCATGCGTCGCCGGTACGGTCGGGCGCGTGCGTGCTGCTTGCGATCGGCGCCAGCGTCCATATGGTCTCTGCGTTCCTGGGCAGCGACGCCTGGCAGAGTCGCTTGATCGGGCTATGGCCGGGCATCTGAAGGCACGCTTTCGACAACCCGGGCGGCACGGCCTCGCCGCCCGGATCACATGCAACGCGGACGCCGCAGAGGCCGCGCCTCAGTGCTTGGCCGCCTTGCGCCGGTACACGCCATTGAAGCTGACGTTGGCGCCGCCGCACTCCAGGTTGTCCGAGGCCACCAGCAGATCGCCGACCAGCTGCAGGCGGACCTTGCAGTCGTCCTGGCTGAGTTCAAGCCGATTGCCTTCGGGAAAGCCGCGCGCGGTGACGGCGCCAAGGTGCGGCCCACCAGGCGCTTGATCTGGGGTCGGGTTGGCGCTGGGCCAGTAGGCATCGCCGTTGGCGGTGATGGTGCCGTCGCCGTTGGCGATCAGTTGCAGTTCGTTGTCGCCGTCGTGCCACTGGCCGATCCAGGCCTGCGGCTTCGGTGCGGTCGTCGCCGGCAGTGGCTGCACGCTGGACGCCGCCACCCAGCCGGCGCTGCCGCCGACCTTGTTGGGGTAGAACGCGCAGACGAAGCCGCCCTGGCGCTGCGCCAGGATCACGGTGTCGTCCTTGACCACATAGGCGCGCTGCCGGCACGCGGCCTCGCCCTTGGCCGGGCAACCGTCGTCATCGTTGAGCAGGTACAGGCGCGGCACTGCGACCTTGGCGAGCGAGAACCCGGCCGTACTCATGGGGAAGCCGCCGTTGCGGCACATCGCCGTATCCTCGTCCGGCGCCGCGTAGGCCAGTGCGGGAACCGCCAACAAGGCGAGCAGCCAGGTCTTGTGCATCACAGTCGCTCCAGAGGTGGGGCAATAGTGTGGTGCATGCCGGGTGAACCGGTGGCGAGCGAATCAGTAGGTGAGGACATCATGCTGCCCGCCGGACACCGTCGCTGTGGTGCGTGGCGTGGCCTCCCGTAACCCATGCGCGCCGGCCAGCCGCAGCGACGCCGAGGAACACCTCGACCAGTAAGGTGGCTGCCATCAGGCACGCCGCGGGGATACCTTGCCGCGGTCCAGATTTCAGAGGGTGGTGGAATGGCAGTGAAGTACCGGGCGGGCGATGTCTTCGCGATCCCTTCGGATGCGGGAACGTACGCGCTCTGCCAAGTGCTGTGGGCGCCGCAGGGCGACTATCGCAAGGTGGTCGGCTTCTGTGTGCTGGAACAGCAGGCATCGGAACCGACGCTTGGCGCGTCGCCGGCACAGCCGCTGCCGGTGCGCGATGGCGACAAGGACATCCGGTTGCTGTTCACCGGCACCCAGAAACTCAGGAGCGGCGGATGGCAGATCGTCGGCCACGCGCCGCTGCCCCAAGACGCCAAGGAGTTGCTGACGATCCACATCGCCGGCGCCCTGCACGAAGGCGACACCTTCGTGCGGATGCTGTCGGTGGACGAGTATGCGCGCTATCCGTCGATGTCGGTGCTCGGATTCGAGCTGGTGCAGCGGCTGCTGAGCGACAGCCGGTGATCGAGGGCGCCGGCCGTTGACGGCCAGTGCCCGCTCGACGAGCATCGCATGCAGCCTCGGCGCAGGGGCGAGGCCAACGCCGCACATCACTTCTGTCTGGATCAGGTGACACCATGCCCGCAAGCCTGTTGACCGAGGTCGTCCTGCGCCCGCTGGTCGAGATCGTTCTCTACGGTCTGTGCTATGTCGTCGGCATGCTCGTGGTGCCGACGTTCTCGTTCGGCTACTACAGTGTCGAACCGTGGAGCAGCAAACGGCGCAGCAAATCCGGCAAGCGCAGCGCGTACCTGGCCCCACGCGTGGTCTCGGCCCACGCGTGGTCTCGGCCGACGCGGCGGCCTTCTGGGGCGGGTTTGCCCTGGTGGGCTTTGGGCTGTTGGGCTATGCGCTGTGGCAGGCAGCGGGCAGCTAAGGCCAAGGCTGAGACACGGCAAAGTAGTGGGTCGCCCAGGAGAGCAGCCATGATGCATTCCATGGCGCCGTCCTCATCCAGGCGCGATATGCGTGACGCAAACCCGATTGGGGCCTGGCTGAGCACGCGGCATCGAGAATCTCGCTGTCTTGTTTTGCCTGCCACTGCTTCATCCATACCAACGTTGCTCTATGAAGGTTTACGCGATGGCAAAGGATCTCTACTGCTGGCGCCTCTCCATCTATGGTCCTCCGTGTCGCGCCAGCGGAAAGCCATTGCGAACCCCGCGGGCGAAGCTCTGTGCCGCGTGTGGCAGGAGCGTCTCTACCTGATGCGCCTGGCTGCAGGCGGATGGAACGGGACCAGCCGACACACGCGGGCGCATATCGGTGACAAGGGAGCAAAGAATGCGAGATCCAGAAAGAATTGATGGCGTGCTCGCCGCGGTGAGGGAGGCATGGCAGCGCGATCCGGACCTGCGTCTGGGTCAGTTGATGATGATTGCGGTAAAGCCAGAATTGCCGTGTCGGGAGATGTTCTACATCGAAGACGACGCATTGTTGCGACGTCTGCGGAATGATGTGGATGTGCGCGACTTCGCATCGGCCCGCCGTCCGGACGAAATGCTGACGTTGCGTCGCGCGGTCAGCGAGGTGCTGCACTACATCTGGGACCCTATCGGCATCGCAGGGACCCCGCAGGCACGCGACGAGTACGATGGCTATGTCGAGCCGATCTGCAGTCTGCTCTGGCAAGGCGCAGAGCATCCGGTGCTGGTTCGTCATCTTGTGCAGCTCAGCGAGCAGGGGATGGACCTCCCCGGGATGGAGCAACAAGCCGAACGGGCGGCACACAGATTGCTGCAATGGCGTGAGATCGCGACACGCTGAGTAAGGAGCGCCAAGCGCCACGTTAGGGCATGACGGTGCCGCCGCGGCAGGCTCCTCTAGCCAACCCTTTACCTGGCCTGCGCCTCGCCCTGCCGCAAGGTCGCCGACGTGTGGCTCACCGCTGCGATCGCTAGCTGGGCGTCTCTGGGCGCATGCGCCTGTCTACGGCGGATGCGATGAGTTGTCATGCAGGCATGCTGCAATGGACCTGGCCGGTTGCGGCACCATGGTGTCCGGCGCTGGTCGCTGGGTGCTGCGAGTGGCGTGTCTGCGTGCCGCAGGCGCGTGCGTAGGCCGCACGAGCCACATGACGTGCCGCACCGCTGTCCACCTGGACCGCCGCGCGTGCGTTACCCTCCGGGACCGCCCATCCGCGCTTGCGCGCCATGACGCAGCCGCGCCGATGCGCGCGTCCGCCCCCCGATCGTTCGAGAGTCAAGCTGCCGCATGCATCCTGTCATCCATTTCCGCTCCCGTCTGCTCGAGGTGAGCGCCGAGCCGGAGAATCCGATCAATCCGATCCGCGGCAGCTCGCTGCTGGACTGGCTGCGCGTGCGTGTGGGCGACGCCATGGTCCTGTCCGAGCCGGACCCGGAGGACTGGGGCTGGGCCTCCGAAGCGGAATGCCAGGGGCGCACCTATCTGGTCGGCGCCTACGCCGAGGAAGAGGTCGATGGCAACCATACCTGGATGCTGCAGATCGAGAAGGAGCGTTCGTTCTGGGAGCGGCTGCTCGGCCGCCATGCGATGCGCGACGACGATCCGTGCTTTGCGCGGCTGCATGCGCTGATCGCGGCCGAACCGCGGTTCACCGACGTGGTGGTGGAACGCGAATCCTGACCGCCGGTAGGGCTGCGCGACGCGATGGCGCGGACTGCAGCACACGCGCCATCGCGCTTGGGTATGCTCGGCGGTCCCTCTCCATCCGCGTGCCACCATGCCGATCCGTACCCTGTCGCTGTTCCCGTTGCTGCTGATCGGCACCTCGCCCGAGCTGATGGCGGCGCCCAGGCATTGCCTGCCGTATGGCCCGACTCAGGTCACCCTGTCCGGTATTCTGGCGCCGTCGCCCACCGACGCCGCCCCGCCTACTGTCCCGCACACGCATGCGCATCAGGACGCCGCTGCCGGTGCGGCAGCGACCCAGGAAGAGGTACTGATCCTGCCGCAGCCGCTGTGCGTGGCGGCGTCGGCGGATGGGCGCCAGCCGCGGCACGAGCAGGTGCGCCAGCTGCGGCTGGCGGTCACCGCGGACCAGGCGGCGCATCTGCGCGAGGAAGGAAGCGGCCAGGTGGTGCGGGTGACCGGAAGACTGGAGTATGCGCCGATCGGGCCGGATGCACCGCCGCTGCGCTTGAGCGTACTCGGGGTGGACAGCGACTGAAGGATGCCCTGGTGACGCGCTTTCGCTGCGATTTAGCGGCATGTGTCGTGGCCTTGTAGGAGCGGTTTCAGCCGCAACGGGCATTCCCGGGAAAGCCTGTCGCGGCTGAAGCCGCTCTACGTGGTTGCAGTTCCGGTGAAATCGGATGTCTCCTGTTACCTAGGCATCTGGTTGCTGAGGCCACGCCGGCCGCTGGCGCACGAGGCAGCGCTCGCATTGACGCCGCGCAGCCACTGGTCGAGGATCGACATGCCGCATCTGGCGGCCCGAGGTGGCAACGATCCATGAGGGGAATGCGCGTTCTGTGTGCGATAAGTCTGTGGCTGAGCGCGTTCGCCGCCATCGCGGGCGAGTCGCCGGCGCGCACGGTCCAGACGTTCTATGCCTGGGCGATCGCGCCCAAGCATGCCGATGGCGACGTTGCGCAGGTGCGGCATCTGCTGGGGCGGGAACTGTTCGCGGCGCTGGAGGCGCAGCGCGCCTACGAGGCAGCCTGCGCCAAACTTGTGCCTGCAGACGTCAAGCCGCACATGCTCGACCAGAGCCCCTTCTTCCTGTGGCCGGACCAACCGACGGCGCTGGTCTCGACGACCGCGCAAGTCACCGGCGACACCGCGCAGGTGCGCGCCCGTCTGGCCATCGATGACCAGCAGTGGACGGATACGTTGGTGCTCGGTCGCCAGGACGATCGCTGGGTGATCCTCGACATCGTGTGGCAGGAAGGTACGCTCACCCGACGCCTGGCCGACTTTGCCGCGCAGCGCTGCACGCAATGACGTCGCCGGCGTAGACGAGGGAAGGCGCGGTGGATGAGTTCGGTCGCCGCACCGCGTTCGACCTTGGCCTCGCGGTCTGCAACATGCGGTGAAGTGCAGACCCGCTCGGGCGATCGGGCAGCGTGTGCAGACCCAGGCATGTCCACGGCACGCGCCTGGCGCGACGACGACCGGTCACGCGCCGTCGCCTCGCGCGCCCTGCGCCGTCACTGCAATGGCGGTGCAACACAGACGACATATCGTGCCGCGCTGCGCCACAGTCTGGCGCATGCCGTCGCGGGCTGCTGCGCAAGCCGAACGGACTCGATTTTGCGCGCTCACAAGGATCCGACATGCTGCATCCCCATCTCTCCCCGCGGCCGCTGACCGCGCGCGCCGCGCCGGCCCGTACCCGCCTGGCGCAGGCCTGCGCCGCCCTGGTGCTGGCCTCGGTCGCCGCCGCCGCCGCCGCGCAGGACAGCGCGCCGTCGCTGGCCGGCAGCGAGACCCGCCCGGCCAATGCCGCCGGCACTGGCGATGCGGCCACCTCGCTGGACACCATCATCGTCACCGCCGAGCACCGCGAGCAGAACCTGCAGGAGGTACCGGTGTCGGTGGGCGTGGTGCAGGGCGAGGCGATGCGCGACTTCACCGCCGGCGGCGACGACACCCTGCTGGCGCTGTCCGGCCGCGTGCCCAGCTTCTACGCCGAAACCACCACCGGCCGCATCTTCCCGCGCTTCTACATCCGCGGCCTGGGCAACATCGACTTCTATCTCGGCGCCTCGCAGCCGGTGTCGATCATCCAGGACGACGTGGTGCTGGAGCACGTGGTGCTGAAGTCCAACCCGGTCTACGACGTGGATCAGGTGGAAGTGCTGCGCGGCCCGCAGGGCTCGCTGTTCGGCCGCAACACCACCGCCGGCATCGTCAAGTTCGACAGCATCAAGCCCAGCGACGACTACACCGGCCGCGTCACCGCCAGCTATGGCAGCTACAACACGGTCTCGGTGGACGGCGGCATCGGCGGCCCGATCAACGACGTGCTGTCGTTCCGCGTGTCCACGCTGTACCAGCACCGCGACGACTGGGTGGACAACACCTACACCGGCCCCAGCGCCGACGGCACGGTCACCCCGAAGAAGGACGCGATGGGCGGCTACGACGACCGCAACGCGCGCCTGCAGCTGCTGCTGAAGCCGAGCGAGAACTTCTCCCTGCTGGGCTCGTTCCATACCCGCGACTACGACGGCACCTCCACCCTGTTCCTGCGCGGCGCGCTGCGCAAGGGCTCGAACAAGGTCGACGTGCCGCGCGACCAGGTGGCCTACGACGAAGCCCACGACAACCCGCAGGCGTACAAGACCCACGGCGCCTCGCTGAAGGCGATCTACGACTTCGGCGGCGTCTCGCTGACCTCGATCAGCGCCTACGAGACCACCTCCGGCTACAGCCGCGGCGACACCGACGGCGGCGCCGCGGCCAACTTCCCGGTCAACGGCGTGCCCAACGGCTACGGCCAGTCGATGGGCCAGGTGCGCGACCTGGACCAGTACACCCAGGAACTGCGCCTGGCCAGCGAAGGCGACGCCGCGCTGCAGTGGCAGGCCGGCGCGTTCTACTTCGATGGCAAGGACACCACCGACTTCTACCAGCGCGCCTATTTCCTGCAGACCGCCGCGCGCAATCCCAACAACTGGGTGCGCCTGCACAACAGCAACACCTCCTGGGCCGGCTTCGGCCAGCTGACCTACAAGGTCACCGACGCGCTGACCCTGACCGCCGGCGTGCGCCAGACCCGCGACAGCAAAGAGACCAAGCTGCTCAAGACCGCCGACACCGCGGCCGGCGTGGTCACCTACAAGGGCCGCCGCGACGTGCGCCTGGCCGACACCCAGCCGAGCTGGGACCTGAGCGCGATGTATGAGATCAACCCGAACGTCAACGTGTATGCGAAGGTCGCGCGCGGCTTCCGCGGCCCGACCATCCAGGGCCGTTCGGCGGTGTTCAATTCCGACTTCACCACGGCCGACTCGGAAACCATCCTGTCGTGGGAAGCCGGCATCAAGAGCAACCTGTTCGACAACCGCCTGCGCCTGAACGTCACCGGCTTCACCTACACCGTCGACGACATCCAGCTCAACGGCAACGACTCCAACGGCAACGGCGTGCTGTTCAACGCCGACAAGGCCAAGGCCTACGGCATGGAGGCGGACCTTGACTGGCGCCCGATCCCCAATCTGTCGCTGACCGCGGGCCTGAGCCTGCTGCACAGCGAGATCCAGGACAAACGCGTGTATGCGCAGGTGTGCGGCCTGAACGGCGTGGTGGTGTGCACGGTGAAGGACCCGACCATCCGCATCGGCAACAACACCTTCGCCCAGATCGACGGCAACCCGCTGCCGAACGCGCCCAAGTACAACGTCAACCTGGCCGCGCGCTACGACATCCCGGTCAACGACGGCGGCGCCTTTTTCGTCGCCACCGACTGGAACAAGCAGGGCTACACCAGCTTCGTGCTGTACGACTCCATCGAGTTCACCTCCAACGGCAACTTCGAGGGCGGCCTCAAGCTGGGTTACACCGGCGACTACGGCGCATGGGAAGTGGCCGCTTTCGCCCGCAACATCACCAACGAGAAGAACCTCAAGGGCGTGATCGAGAACTACATGGCGGCCGTGTACAACGAACCGCGCATCGTCGGCGTCTCGTTCAACCTGCACTGGCACTGATCGCAGCACGTCGTAGCACCACGCCGGCAGCACCTGCCGGCACCAGCGGGCGGGAGGGCGACAGTCCTCCCGCCCGTTTGCGTTTTCGTAGAAGTGAATAGCCGGTAGCTGTAGCCATAGCCTTTTGCTCTTTGCTCTTTGCTCTTTGCTTGCGGCTTTGGCTGTTGCTTTTGATCTACCGGGTTCCCTTCCGAAGCGGCGGCCATCGCGGGGAAACACCCGAAGGGCGGCGTACATGGATGTACGCCGTCCGCGGCAGGGGCAGGATGCCCCTTCCGCGGATCCCCGTGATGGACGCGGACCCGGAGCGCGCAGCGCGGAGGGCGCGTAGGCAGGGTGTGCTTTCTTTTGGTTACTTTTCTTTGCACAAGCAAAGAAAAGTAACTCGCCCGCAAGGGCGAAAGCCTTTGCTCTTGACTGATGTATCAGATGAAGTGAGCTGCAGTAGCGGCTTCAGCCGCGACGCGCCAGCCTCGCTATGCCCCTGGGACGATGGCCCCCTGCATCGCGGCAGCCGCCGGTCACGGCGTCGGGACTGAAGTCCCTCCCACAACACGTCTCTGCGCGTGACGCATACGTTGGCGCGATGCCCATCCGCAGGAGCGGCTTCAGCCGCGACGGGCGTTCCCGGCAAAACCCGTCGCGGCTGAAGCAGTTCCTACGCTCCCAAGACCCCCGAGCAAACCTGCCACCCATCCCAAATCCCATGGCAGCCCCGCCCCGGCTCTGCTAAAGTCCGCGCCCAGCGCTGCCGCGTCCGGCAGCCAGGCACAGCCGCCGCCATGCCTTCAACCGTGAGTCTTTCGGGGGAAGTGGTGTATGCGCGTCGCGCGGTCCGTGTTGTCTTTATGCGTGGTATCCGTCTTGCTGAGCTGGGCGCCGCCAACGCGCGCTGCCGGCGCCGATGCCGCGCCGCCTCCTGATCCCACCACCCTCGACCAGATCGTCGTCACCGGCGAGAAGAGCGGCCGCAGCGTGCAGGACACCACCAGCTCGGTCGCCGT
The DNA here is from genome assembly GCF_009192935.1 of Xanthomonas sp. LMG 12461. Classification (NCBI taxonomy): domain Bacteria; kingdom Pseudomonadati; phylum Pseudomonadota; class Gammaproteobacteria; order Lysobacterales; family Lysobacteraceae; genus Xanthomonas; species Xanthomonas sp. LMG 12461. The sequence continues at coordinate 45,547 of NZ_NQYT01000055.1, read as the reverse complement.
CACCACCGAAGCGCGCATCGAGCAGGAGAACCTGCAGAACGCCTACGAGGTGTTCAACCGCACCGCCAACATGGCCCAGACCTACGGCGATGCCGGCTTCAGCATCCGCGGCATCCGCAACATCGACGGCGGCAGCGATGCACCGCTGGCCACCATCTACCTGGACGGCGCCGCCCTGCCGTGGAAGGCGATCAGCTGGGCGCCGCTGAGCCTGTGGGACCTGCAGCAGGTGGAAATCCTGCGCGGCCCGCAGTCCACCCTGCAGGGCGAGAACGCCCTGGCCGGCGCGATCGTCCTGCGCACCGCCGAGCCGACCATGGACTGGCAGGGCAAGCTGCGGGTGCTGGCCTCCGATCCCTCCGACCGCAGCCTGGCCGGCGCGGTCGGCGGCCCGATCGTGGCCGACGAACTGGCGTTCCGCGCCTCGGTGGAGCAGCGCAGCTTCGACGGCTACACCTGGAACCTCACCCGCCAGGCCGCCGACGACGCGCAGGTCTCGGCGATCTACCGCGGCAAGCTGCTGTGGACGCCGTCGGCGATCGCCGGGCTGAAGGTGCAACTGGGCTACACCCGCTCGCACCGCACCGGGCCGTACATGTACAGCTACGTGCGCACCGATTTGCCCGACTATTTCGGTCACCGCTACACCACCAACAACACCCCGGACCGTACGCGCAGCGACAGCGACATCGTCACCCTGCAGGCCGACTACGCGCTCTCCGACGCCTGGTCGCTGTCCTCGGTCAGCGCCTGGAACAAGGTCACCTCGTCCAGCCTGTGGGACATGGACCATGGCCCGGACAACGCCGGCTACGCGCGGCGCCAGCTCGACGACACCACCGCCTCGCAGGAATTGCGCCTGCACTACGCCGGCGCCGCGGTGCAGGGCCTGCTCGGCGCGTACTGGGCGCGGCACGTGGAAGACAACGACGCGCAACTGCTGAACAACGTCGCCACGCCGACCACCACCATCGCGGGGCTGCTGCGCAGCGCCGGCTTCCCGTCCGCCACCGCCACCGCGATCGCCACCCGCTACGCGCAGGCGCTGCCGGTGATTCCGGTCGACTACGTCAGCGCCAGCCCGACCCGCTCCAGCAACCGCGCGCTGTTCGCTGACGGCCAGTGGCAGGTGGGCAGCGGGTTCTCGCTGCTCGGCGGGTTGCGCTACGACCACCAGCGCTACGCCATGGCCTCCGACACCACCGCGGCCTTCGCCGGCCGCTATCCCGACCCGGCCGCCTTCGCCGCCAGCGGCACCGCGCTGTATCGGGCCATCGTCGCGATCAACCAGGGCGTGGCCGGCATCGTGCGCTCGGCCAACGGCGAGGTGGCCTGGAACACGCGCGACTTCGATGCGCTGCTGCCCAAGCTCGGCATGCGCTACGACTGGAACCCGGACCTGTCGACCAGCCTGGTGGTGCAGCGCGGCTACCGCTCCGGCGGCTCCAGCTTCAACTCGGCGCGCAGCCAGGCTTTCCCCTACGATCCGGAATACACCTGGAACTACGAAGCCGCGCTGCGCTCGCAGTGGCTGGACCGGCGCCTGACCCTCAACGCCAACGCCTACTACATCGACTGGAAGGACAAGCAGACCACCGCCTACTTCGGCCTCAACAGCTTCGACTACAACACCGTCAACGCCGGCCGCGCGCATCTGTACGGCGCCGAGCTGGAGGCCAGCCACCGCCCCAACGAGGCCTTCGACTGGTACGGCTCGCTGGGCTATGCGCGCACCCGCTACGACAGCTTCGCCACCATCGCTGGCGCCTCGGTCATCGACTACGCCGGCCGCGAGTTCGCCTACGCGCCGCACTGGACCGCGGCGCTGGGCGCCAACTGGCGCTTCGCCGAGGGCTGGCTGGCCAACCTCAACGCCAGCTTCCGCGACCGCGTCTACACCGACATCGGTGCCGGCGCCGTGCAGCTGGCCTCGCGCACCGTGGTCAACGCCAAGTTCGGCTACGAAAACCTGGACTGGAGCGCGTGGATCTTCGCCAACAACCTGCTCGACCGCCACTACGTGCAGTACCGCTGGGCCACCGATCCGGTCGCGATCCTGGGCGCGCCGCGCGTGGTCGGCATCGGCTTCGAGGCGCGCTGGTGATGGATGCCTTGGCCATTGCCGGCTATCTGCTGGCCGCCGCGCTGGCGGCGCTGGCGTTTTACCTGGCCACCGCGCACCAGCGTCTGTGCCCGGGCTGGCGCCGGCACGCGCGCGCGCTGCGCGTGGCCGGCACGCTGCTGTGCGCAGTGGCACTGGGCGCGGCGATCGCCGCGCTGGGCGTGTGGGCCGGCGTCTTCGCCGCGCTGAGCGCGACGATGCTGGCGGCGGTGGCCTTGCCGTACCTGGATGCCTGGCGGCAACTGCACGGAGGCGATGCCGATGTGGGCTAGGTGGCTGGCGGCGATCGTGCTCGGCCTGCCACTGGCGGTGGGCGTCATCGGCTTGTGCGTGCTGCTGTGGCCGGGCCAGCTGCAGGTGCACACGCTGCCGTGGCTGTTGCTGGTGTTCCCGATGTGGGTCGGTGCGATGTCGCTGGCCTTCGTGTTCCGTAGCGGCGCGCGCGCGTGGCTGTGGCTGGGCGCTGCGACCGTACTGTGCTACGTGGCGCTTTACCTGCTCAAGGCCACCCACCTCGTGCAGGTGAGCGCATGAAGGCCGCGACCCTGCGCCAGTTCCTGTCGGCGCACAGCTGGATGGGCCTGCTCGCCGGCATGGCCTTGTTCATCGCCTTCTACGCCGGGGCGATCAACGTGTTCACCCACGACCTGGAGCAGTGGCCGCGCCCGGCCGCGGTGCAGGCCCCGGCGTTGCCGCCGGAGCAGGCCGCGCAGGCGCTGGCCGATGCGGTGCTGGCGCGGCATCCGGCGCTGGCCGAGTCGTACACGCTGATGCTGCCCGGCGAGGGCCGCACGCAGCCGCAGTTGTTCGCGTTCGGGCCGGCCGCGCAGCAGGCCTTCGGCGGCATGGTGCAGTTCCAGCCCGGTGCCGACGGGCAGCCGGTGCAGCTGCCGCAGCGCAGCGGCTTCGTCGCGTTCCTGTACGACCTGCACTTCACTGCCGGGCTGCCGCGCACCTTCGGCACCTACCTGTTCGGCCTGGTCTGCCTGCTGTACGGAGTGGCCCTGGTCAGCGGCGTGGTGCTGTACGCGCCGGTGCTGCTCAAGGACCTGTTCGCGCTGCGCCGCGGCCGCAACGTCAAGCGCCTGTGGCAGGACGCGCACAACGCCATCGGCATGCTGTCGCTGCCGTTCCACGTGATCTTCGCCTGGTCCGGCGCGGTGCTGACCCTGGGCGTGCTGCTGCTGGCGCCGTTCCAGTACCTGGTGTTCGACGGCAAGCTGATGCAGGTGCTGCAGCCGGACTTCGAACTGGCGCCGCACGTGCAGCCCGCGCACGTGCCTGCGCCGATGCTGCCGGTGGCCGAGCTGGTGGCACGGGCGCGCGCGGCCAATCCCGGTTTCGTGCCGGAGAGCCTGTCCTTCCACGATGCCGGCGACGCCAATGCGCAGGTAGAGCTGTACGGCCACCAGGAGCAGCGCCGGCTCAACACGCTCGGCGGCGTGGCGCTGCGCGCGGCCGACGGCAAGGTATTGCGGGTGCTGTCGCCGCAGACCATGTCGCCGGGCGTGGCCGCGCTGCGCGGCCTGCAGACCCTGCACTTCGGCGACTACGGGCGCTGGCCGCTGCAGTGGCTGTACTTCCTGCTCGGGCTCGGCGGCGCGTTCCTGTTCTACAGCGGCAACCTGCTGTGGGTGGAAGCGCGGCGCAAGCGCCGCCAGGTCGCGCAGCCGTTGCGCACCCACGTCATGGCGCGGCTGACCGCCGGCGTGTGCCTGGGCTGCGTGGCCGGGGTGTCGGCGCTGTTCGTGGCCGCGCGCCTATTGCCGCCGGGGATGGAGCGCGGGGCGTACTACGCCGTGTTCGCGCTCGGCGTGGCCTGGGCGCTGCTGCGGCCGACCGCGCGCGGCGCCTACGAACTGCTGCTGGCCTGTGCGGTGCTGACCGTACTGGTGCCGCTGGCCGGGCTGCGCGGCGCCGCCGGCTGGGTGGCGCCGTGGAGCAGCGGGACGCTGCTGGCCATCGACGCCTGCGCGCTGGCGCTGGCCTGGGCCTACTGGCAGATGGCGCGCGCCGCGTATCGCCGCGGGCAGGGCGGCGATCCACACAGCGTATGGGCGTTCCCGCCGCCGCGCTGACGCTCGCCCTGCCGTGCCAAGGCGGCGCGGCAGGGCGCTGCTGTCACGCAACCGATCGTCCCAAAAGTGGACAATCACGCGCCGGTGCTTTTTCATGGTCTCGACGTGGGCACCGCAGCGTCCGCGCGAAACCGAATCGGGTGACACGATCTGATGTGACCTGATCCGCACTTCGCGCCGCGTTGCCGTCGACAGGGGACTGCATGCACGAGCGTTACCAGGAGCCACACGACGCACCGCCGGGCGAGGCCTACGCGGCGCAATTGCGCAAGGGATTCGCCACGCTGCGTTTCGATCCTCCGCTGGAACGGGCGTACCGCCACTACACCGCCGCCACGCTGGGCTTCGCGCAGCGCGTGGCGGCCTCGCTGGGCGTGTTGATCGCGCTGCTGCTGCTGGGCTGGGACGCGGTGCATTTCGGCTGGCGCGGCGGCGGCCTGCTCGGCTATGCGGTGGCGGTGCGCGTGGCGACCCTGCTGGCGTTGCTGTGGGTGGCGGTGGCGATCCATCGCGCCGACACGCACGGCCCCGGCCGCGCCGCGCTGTTGCTGCTGGTCGGCGGCACCGGGCTGGTGCTGTCGAGCATCGGCTACCCGCCGCAGGAGCTGCGCTATGCGGCGGCGGTGATGACCCTGGTGATCGTGGCCGGCTTCTTCCCGTTGGGCCTGGCGTTGTGGCAGAGCGTGGCGGTGGCGCTGCTGCTGTGCGCGATCAGCGCCGTGGCCGGCCATCTGCTGCTGGAGGGCGCAGCGCACGATGCCTATCTGCGCCTGCAGTGGCTGCTGTGGACCGCGGTGCCGGTCGGTGCGGCCGGCGGCTACCTGCGCGAACACTCGCGCCGCGAAGGCTTCCTGCAGCGGCGGGTACGCGACGACGAGGCCTTGCGCGACGCGCTCACCGGCCTGGGCGACCGCCGCCGCTTCGACGAACACCTGGCGGTGGCGCTGGCCGAGCGCGGGCGCCTGCAGCGCGTGCTGGCGCTGATCCTGGTCGAACTCGACGGCTTCGCCGCGCTGAACCAGCGCAGCGGCGCCGGGGCCGCCGACCGCGCGGTGCTGGAGGTGGCCGAGGCCATGCAATGTCTGCTGCGGCCGCTCGATGTGGCCATGCGCATCAGTGCCGACCGCTTCGCCCTGGTGCTGTACGACGCCAGCGGCGCGCACCTGCGCCAGGTGGCGCCGGCGCTGCGCGACATGGTCGAGGTGATGGCGATCGCGCAGGATGCGGCGGACGCGCAGGCGCTGACGGTCAGCGTCGGTGCGCTGCTGGCCACGCCGGAGGACACGCCGGCCACGCTGATGCAGCGCGCCGAGGCGCTGCTGGACGCCGCGCGCGCCGTCGGCAACCGCGTGGTGCTGGCCGAGGACACGGGCTGGTAGCGCGGTGATCCGGCGCATCAGCCCTCGCGACCGACGCCGCCGCAGCCGCCGCCATTGTGGGAGGGACTTCAGTCCCGACGCCGCACCCCAACCGACCTGGCAAGCGCGCCTCTGCTTTCGACAGGCGCGCACGGGTGTTTCGTTACGGCCACGCGCGCCGCGCGCGGCGATCGTGGCGCCGCCTCAGAACGTCCCGCGCTGCACGAACGGCACCTGCGCGTAGAGCCGGCGTTCGCCGCCGCGCGGGTCGTGCGCCAGGCGGCTGTCGGTGTCGAACAGCAGGGTTTCGCGCTGGGCCAGCGAATACGGTTCCCAGCGGGGCAGGCCGGCGTGGTTGGGGTCGCCGTGGCGGGCGAAGGCCAGCAGCGCTGTGCTCATCGCATCGGCCATGCGCTGCGCGCCGGCGCCGTCGCCGGTGCGCGACCCGGGCTGGCGGATGTTGTCGAACACCAGCGGGATGTCCAGGGTGTGGAAGGCGCCGAACTTGCCGCCGTCCAGTGGCGAACCCCAGTCCAGTTGGTAGACCCAGGTCGGCGCGCCCTGCCGCGCGCGCGCCTCGGCTTCCTCGACCGCGCCACGCCAGGAGCGGCCGGCGGTGGTGGCGGCGAAGAACACCTCGCTCGGCGTGTAGTGCGGATACAGCCGTCGGTACTCGGCGATCACCACCTGCGGCGACAGGTCCACGTACTGCTCCTGCGCCAGCTTGTCCGGCAGCGCGTCCCAGGTCAGCGCGAAGTTGGCCGGATCGTGGCCGAGGAAGGCGCGGGTCTCGTCGTGGGTGTTGCCGATCACCATCGGGATGCGCGCCGACTGCGGCGGCGCGTCTGGCCAGAACGGATGCCGGTGCAGCACCTGCGCATCCAGCACCGGGCCCAGGTACAGCGCGGTGTCCTCCGCGCGCGATGGATCGCGGATGCGGGTGGCCTCGAGCACGCGCTGCAGCGGCAGCGTGCGCAGCGCGTCCAGTTGCGCTGGCTCCAGCTGCAGGGCTTGCAGCAGCAACTGCGCGCGCTGGCTGGCGGCACGTGGCCCGGCGGCGGTGACCTGTTGCCCGCTCATGGTCCAGGCGCGGTGGAACAGCCCCTGCGCGGCCGGCATCGCCATCAGCGTGGCGATCTTGGCGCCGCCGCCGGACTGGCCGAACACGGTGACGTTGCCGGCATCGCCGCCGAACTCGGCCGCGTGCGCGCGCACCCACTGCAGCGCCTGCACCAGGTCGAGTTGGCCGACGTTGCCGGAGGCGGCATAGGCCTCACCTCCGAACGGCGCCAGGTACAGATAGCCGAAGGCGTTGAGGCGATGATTGACGCTGATCACCACCACGTCGCCGCGCTGGCACAGGCGCACGCCGTCGTACAGCGGGTCGCTGCCGGAGCCGTTGTTGTAGGCGCCGCCGTGGATGTAGAACAGGATCGGACGCTTCGCACCGTCGCGCAGGCCCGGGGTCCAGACATTGAGGAACAGGCAGTCCTCGCTGACTGGCGCGGACCCGCGCTGCGGCGCCGATGCGCCGTAAGTGCTGCAGTCGCGTACGCCGTGCCAGGGCCGTTCCTGCAGCGCCGGCTGGAAGCGCCGCGGCGCGGTGTCGGTGCCGTAGGGAATGCCTTTGAACACGCACACGCCCTGCTCGCGCACGCCACGGATGCGGCCGCTGCGGGTGCGCGCCAGCGGCGCCGCCCGCATCGGCACCGAGGCCGGCGCCAGACCGGGCAGCGCGCCGCTCAAGGCCAGCGCGCCGAGCGCGCCGTCGCGCAGAAAGCGGCGGCGGCCGTGGTCGTCGGGGGCGGCTGCGTCGGGCACGGTGAGGAGCGGGGCAGGCAAGCGAGGGCGGGCGGTCATGCGTGGACGGTGTCCTGGCTAGGCGATCGGGGACGCGAGAGGTGTGGCGGCGTGGCTGTGTTTGCGACGGCCGGCGGTCCGGCGGCGTGCGTGGGACGGGCGAGGCGGGCGCCGCCGCGTGGTGGAGAGACCGTTCATGGGCAGGCTCACGGCGTGCCCGCCGGTGGCGGAATCGGCGCGCGGGCGCGGGGATCGTCCTGCACGCTGCGCATCCAGCCCAGCGCCAGCTGCGGCCATGCCGCCAGCGGCAGGCCGGCGATGCCGCGGGTGCCGAAGCCATGGCCGCCGTGCGCGAACAGGTGCAGCTCGGCCGGCACCCCGGCCTGGCGCAGCGCCTGGTAGAACAGCAGGCTGTTCTCCTCCGGCACTACCGAATCGTCCTGCGCGTGCACCAGGAAGGTCGGCGGCATGCCGGCATGCACCCGGTTCTGCAGCGAGTAGGCGGCCATGGTTGCCGCGTCCGGATGGCGGCCCAGCAGCCGCAGCCGCGAGCCGGTGTGCGCCGCGGTGCCGCTACCCATGTCGATGACCGGGTACAGCAGCAACAGGAAATCCGGCCGCGCGCTGACCCGGTCGATCGCATCGCGCGCCGGATACACCACTTCGTCGTAGCGGGTGCCGAGGCTGGCGGCGACGTGGCCGCCGGCGGAGAAGCCGATCGCGCCGATGCGCTGCGGATCCACCCCGTAGTCGGCGGCATGCGCGCGGATCAGGCGCAGCGCGCGCTGCGCATCGGCCAGCGGCTGGTCGCGCGCGGCGGCGCCGTCGACCGCTGCGTCGGGAAGCCGGTAACGCAGCACGAACAGGGTGATGCCGGCCTGTTCGGCGAAGATCGACACCAATGCCGTGCCTTCCTTGTCCAGCACCACGCGTGCATAGCCGCCGCCGGGCGCCACCAGCAGCGCGCTGCCGTTCGGGTGCTTCGGCCGGTACACCACCATGTAGGGCTGGTAACGGCCGCTGAGCGCGCGATCGGGCAGGGCCGGGTCGTCGCTGCGCTCGACCAGATGCGCTTGCTCGGAGCCGGCCGTCGACCCCGGTGCCGGACCGGGCCACAGCGGCAGCCGAGCCGCCACCTCGGCGGCGCTCTCGCTGGCCGGCCGCTCGGCCGCTGCCGCCGGGCCGAGGGCGCCCAGCAACAGGCACAGCGCCGCCAGCAGGGCGATGCCGGAGCGGGGCCGGCGCCTGCCGCAGGATGGGGACAGTGGTTCGGCGGGACGTACGCGGGTGGCGAGGAGTCGGGCCGACATCATCGAGATCTCGTCGTGGATGGAAGAAACCCGCGGCGCGTGGCCCAGGGCACGATGGCCCAAGTGTGCGCGCCGCCTGCGCCAACGCATGGCGCTGTATCGCTGTTGCTGTTGCTGTTGCTGTTGCCGATTCCCGATTCCCGGCCTTTTGCCGCACCGCACATTGCCAATGACACCGGTTTACCATATACAACGGCGCAACGCGCTGTCGATGCGCGGCGCAGCAATTCCGATCCCCCACATTCCTTGCGGAGATGCCCTTGAGCCTTCCTTCCGGCCCGTCGCAGACGCCACCGCCCGCGTTGGCCGACATCGCGGCCCGCTTCGTCCAGGCCCGTCGCCAGGGCCGCTCGTTGCCCGATTTCCCCGGTGTCATCCCCGACGATCTGGAGACCGCCTACCGCGTGCAGGACCTGGCGATCGCGCAATGGCCGGACCGCGTGGTCGGCTGGAAGGTCGGCTACATCGCCCCCGAGCGTCGCGACCACTCCGGGGACGAGCGCCTGCTGGGCCCGATCTTCGCGGCTGCGCTGTGGAATGCTACCGGTGGAACAACGGACATCCCGGTGTTCGAGGGCGGCTTCGGCGCGGTCGAGGCCGAGTACGTGCTGCGCCTGGACGCGGACGTGCCGGCCGACCAGTTGCACTGGACTCCACAGCAGGCCGCGCAGGTGCCGGCGACGCTGTTCGTCGGCGTCGAGGTGGCGAGCAGCCCGCTGGCCACGATCAACCAGCTGGGGCCGCGCGTGGTGATCTCCGATTTCGGCAACAACAACGGCCTGCTGCTGGGGCCGCAGGTGCCGGACTGGACCGCGCTGGACGAGACCGCGCTGCGCGCCGAGACCTGGATCGAGGGCCAGTGCGTGGGCACCGGCGGCGCCACGCTGTTGCCGGGCGGCCTGCGTGCGGCGTTCGCGTTCGCGCTGGCGCGCTCGGCCAGGCGCGGCCGGCCGCTGCGCCGCGGCGAGCTGATCGCCACCGGCAACGCCACCGGCATCCACGACATCGCCATCGGCCAGCAGGCGACGATCCGCTTCGACGGCTACGGCGAACTTCACTGCAGGGCGGTCGCGGCCTAGGCTGGCGACGGCAATGACGCGCGGGAGGGCGCAGCATGATCACTCGTAGACGATTCCTGGGCGCGGGCCTGACCGCGGCGGCCGCGGCCGGCGTGCCGCTGGGTGCGCTGGCGCAGGCCGGCGGTAGCGGTACGCGCCTGCTCACCGCCACCGACGTGCACGTGGCCGACTATCCCACCGTGGAGGCGGTACGCTGGTTCGGGCAGATCCTGGAGCAGAAGACCGGCGGCCGTCTGCGCCTGCGCGAGTATCACTCCGGCCAGCTCGGTCGCGAGGCGGAGGCGATCGACATGGCGCGCTTCGGCGCCATCGACATCACCCGCGTGTATTCCGGCGCGCTGAACAACGCCTTCCCGCTGACCCAGGCGCTGTGCCTGCCGTACGTGTTCGACTCGGTGGCGCACCTGCGCCGCGCGATCGATGGCCACGTCGGCGACAGCATCCTGCGCAGCTTCGAACAGCGCGATCTGGTCGGGCTGGCGATCTACGACTCCGGCGCGCGCTGCTTCTACAACACCAAGCATCCGCTGCGGCAGCCCAAGGACCTGCACGGGCTCAAGCTGCGCGTGGCGAACTCGGACATCTTCCTCAAGCTGATGCGCATGCTCGGCGCCAACCCCACGCCGATGTCGCTGGGCGAGACCTTCTCGGCGATGGAAACGCACATGATCGACGGCGCCGAGAACAACATGCGCAGCTTCCAGTCCAGCCGCCACTTCGAGGCCGCCCACTACTGGTCGCAGAGCGATCACTCGTACGCGCCGGACGTGCTGGTGATGTCCCGGCGCAGCTTCGAGACGCTGACGCCGGACCAACGCGCGCTGGTGCTGGAGACGGCGCGGCAGTCGGTGACGGTGATGCGCCGGCTGTGGGATGCCTCCGAGGCGCAGGCGCGGCAGCAGGTGATCGACTACGGCGTGGCCATCAACGAGGTGGACATGCCGGCCTTCCGCAAGGCCGCCGCGCCGCTGCTGGCCGAGTACCGGCAGCAGCCGGAGATCGAAGCCCTCTACCGCCGCATTCGCGATTTCGCCTGAGCCCATGCCGATGACCGACCACGCCCCCGCCCTCCCGGTGCCGCCGCTGCAGCGGCTGCTGGACCGGATCGCCAACCTCGCCATCGGCACCGCCGCCGCCGCCCTGCTCGGGCTGGTGGTGGTGCAGGGCTGGCAGGTGTTCACCCGCTACGTGCTCAACGACTCGCCGAGCTGGACCGAGCCGGTGACGCTGCTGCTGCTGAGCACGGCGATGAGCCTGGGTGCCGCCGCCGGCGTGCACACCCGCCGCCACTTCGGCTTCTTCCTGCTGGCCGAGACGCTGCACGCCAGCCTGCGCCGCGTCATCGACCTGGTGCGCCCGCTGCTGGTGGCCGCCATCGGTGCGGTGATCGCGTGGTGGGGCGCGGTGCTGCTGCTGGACGGGCTGGACATCAAGATGGCCGGCGCGCAGATGCCGCAGAGCATCAACTACCTGCCGCTGTCGATCGGCGGCGCGCTGATGAGCGTGTTCGCGCTGTACCAGGCCTGGCGGGTGTTGCGCCCGGGCGCCACCATGGGGAGGAACTGAGCATGGCCATCGCCATCCTGTTGGGATTGTTCGTGGTGCTGCTGCTGATCGGCGTGCCGGTGGCGTATGCGCTGGGCACGGCGGCGCTGGCCACGCTGCTGTATCTGGACCTGCCGGCGGTGGTGCTGGTGCAGCAGATCTCCGCCGGCAGCGGCTCGGCGTCGCTGATCGCGATCCCGTTGTTCATCTTCGCCGGCGAACTGATGCTGCGCGGTGGCATCTCCGATCGCCTGATCGCGCTGGCGTCCTCGCTGGTCGGGCGCATGCGTGGCGGCCTGGGCCAGGTCAGCGTGCTGTCCTCGCTGTTCTTCGGCGGCGTGTCCGGCTCGGCCATCGCCGACGTCTCGGCGGTCGGCGGCACCATGATTCCGCAGATGATCAACCGCGGCTACGACCGCGACTACGCGGTCAACGTGAGCATGACCGCGGCGCTGGTCGCGCTGCTGGTGCCGCCCTCGCACAACCTGATCCTGTTCTCGGCCGCGGCCGGTGGCGGCCTGTCGATCGCCGACCTGTTCGCCGCCGGCATCGTCCCGGCGCTGCTGATGACCGCGGCGATGATGCTCACCGGCTACGCGGTGGCGCGCTCGCGCGGCTACGGCACCGAGGCGTTCCCGGGCTGGCGCGCGGTGGCGCTGCGTCTGGTCGGCGCGCTGCCGGGCCTGGGCCTGGTCGCGCTGATCTTCGTCGGCATCCGCGCCGGCATCTTCACCGCGGTGGAGAGCGCGGCGATCGCGGTGGTGTACGCGCTGCTGGTCACCGCGCTGCTGTACCGGCAGCTGCGCTGGGCCGAGTTCTTCGGCGCGGTGACGCATGCCGCGCGCACCACCGGGGTGATCCTGTTCGTGATCGCCACCGCGGCGGTGTTCGGCTGGCTGCTGGCCTACCTGCAGGTGCCGGCGGCGGCGGTGCACTTCCTGCAGTCCATCGCCAACAGCCAGCACACGGTGCTGCTGATGATCGTGGTGATGCTGCTGCTGCTGGGCATGTTCATGGACCTGGCGCCGAAGATCCTGATCTGCACGCCGATCTTCCTGCCGGTAGCCAAGGCCTACGGCATCGACCCGATCCATTTCGGCCTGGTGATGGTGCTGGCCGGCGGCATCGGCCTGATCACCCCGCCGGTGGGCTCGGTGCTGTTCATCGGTACCTCGATCGGACAGATCACCGTGGCCCAGAGCATGCGCACCATCTGGCCGTTCTGGCTGGCGGCGCTGTGCGTGCTGCTGATCGTGGCGTTCTTCCCGGAGCTGTCGCTGTGGCTGCCGCGCGCGCTGCGCGCCTGAGCCGGCCCGGCGGCGCCGGCTCGCGCCAGGCGGGTGACCGCGGGCCGTTCGCGCCGATCGCCGCTGCCTGTCTTGGCAGCGCCGCGGCCGGTCACCGGGGCGGTGCGCCTACACCGCTTCCGTGACCGTGCGCTGGAGCGAACATGACACCCAGTAGAATCCCCTTTCTTTCGCCCGGTTTTCCGTCCATGGCGCCGAACAAGCCCCGTTCCGTCGATGCTCCCGCTTCCGCCCACGGCAAGGCCGCGACGATCAACGACATCGCGCGCCTGTCCGGGGTGTCGAAGAAGACCGTGTCGCGGATCATCAACAACTCGCCGCTGGTGCGCAAAGACACCCGCGAGAAGGTCGAGGCGCTGATGCGCGAGGTCGGCTATGCGCCGGACCCGCTGGCGCGCGGGCTGGCGTTCCGTCGCTCGTTCCTGATCGGCATGGTCTACGACAACCCCACCGCGCAATACATCGTGGACATGCAGTACGGCGCGCTGGACGCACTGCGCGGCTCCAGCTTCGAACTGGTGGTGCATCCCTGCGACAGCCGCAGTCCCGGCTACATCGAGGGCGTGCGCCGCTTCGTGCAGCAGCAGAAGCTGCACGGGGTGATCCTGGTGCCGCGCGCCTCCGAGGACCAGGCGCTGGCGGACATGCTCGCCGGCATCGGCGTGCGCTACACCCGCATCGCCTCGCTGCCGCTGGACGACACCTCGCAGATGGTGGTCACCCACGACCGCGACGGCGCCGCCGAGGCCGCCGACTACCTGCTGTCGCTGGGCCACCGCGACATCGCCCTGATCACCGGCCCCAGCGCCTACCGCTCCGCGCACGAGCGCACCGCCGGCTTCATCGACGCGCTGACCCGGCGCGGCATCGAACTGCCGCCGGCGCGCATCGTCGAAGCCGGCTACACCTTCGAATCGGGCGTGGCCGCGGCGGAAAAGCTGTTGCTGGGCAAGCAGCGGCCCAGCGCGATCTTCACCGGCAACGACGAAATGGCCGCCGGCGTGTACAAGGTCGCGCTGCGCGCCAACATCAACATCCCGCGCCAGCTGTCGATCATCGGCTACGACGACAGCCCGCTGGCCTCGCGGCTGTGGCCATCGCTGACCTCGGTGCGCCGGCACACCCGCGACACCGGCCGCACCGCGGCGGCGATGCTGATCCAGCCCGAGGGCACGCCGTCGCTGGCGGTGGCCAGCGTGCGCCCGCACCTGATCGTGCGCGACTCCTGCCAGCCGCCGGAAGACTGAGCGCGGCAGCGCGCCGCAGCACGCGGTGGCAGACGGAGGCTTGCGGCCTGCCAGGCGCTCGCGACGACACGGCGAGATGCGTGATTCGCGCCCCGGCAGTTCGCCTGGCTCCGCATCACGCGCATCCGCCGCTGCGGGAGCGGCGTCAGCGACCTGCACTGCGGGTGTCAGGCGCTGTGTGGGGAGTTGACGGTCATGCAGACGCGACAAGCGAAGCCGAAAGCCGACTGACACCCTCCGTCGTCGGGACTGAAGTCCCTCCCACAGGGAGGCCCAGCGCATTCCTGTGGGAGCGGCTTCCGCGACGCGCACGAACGGAAATGCCGTGGCGAACGATTTCCAGGAGGCCGGGAGCCGTTCCCAGGCAGCAGTGAAGCGCCCGCTGACCGCGGGGCGTGCGCGTTTCAACGCCATCCATGCGTCGCACCCACATGTCGGCCAGGGCACGTGTCACCTCACCGCCTCCCGACTCGCCGCAAACGGTCTACACTGCCGCCGACCGTGCGGACACCGCTCCGCCCATCGAAGGCCCGTTCCGTTCCGGCACCGCCCGGGCGGACCGCGCGGCCTTCCTGCGAGGAGCCTTCGCCATGTCGTCCCCCATCCCCGCCCCCGTCGCGGTCCGTTTCGGCCGCCTGGCGCCGACCGTGCCCGTCGCCGATGTCGCCCGCGCCGTCGCCTTCTACACCGAGCGCCTGGGCTTCCGCAGCGTGTTCCAGAACGGCAATCCGGTCGGTTTCGTGATCCTGAAGAAGGACGACGCCGAACTGCACCTGACCCTGCGTCCCGACCACCGCGGCAGCACCAGCAACGTCGCCCACCTGATCGTCGACGCCGCCGCGGCCCTGTACGACGGCCTGCAGGCGCAGGGCGTGCGCATCATCAAGGCGATCCGCGATGCCGACTTCGGCCTGCGCTGCTTCGTCTTCGCCGACCCCGACGGCAACCGCATCGACGTCGGCCAACAGCTCCCGCGGTGAGACCCGCGCCGCCTGGGCGGCGCCGCTTGCCAATCCCGAATCCCGACTCCCCAATCCCGGCCCTTCGTGCACTGCGGAATGACACCGGTTTACCAGACCCGCTAGACTGTCCTCCGTGGCGGGCTGACACATGCCGTCGCCTGCCTTGGAGCGCCCCATGTCCCTGTACTGCAAGACCCACTACGCGACCCATCCCGACGCGATCAAGGGCGCCAGCAACGACCAGCTGCGCGACCTGTACCTGCTCGATGGCCTGTTCGTCGACGACGCGGTGACCCTGAAGTACACCCACTACGAGCGCTTCGTGCTCGGCGGCGCCGCCCCGCGCACGCGGGCGCTGACGCTGCCGGCGCAGACCGAACCGGCCTCGGCCGCGGGACACCCGTTCCTGGAGCGGCGCGAGCTGGGCGTGATCAACGTCGGCGCCGGCAGCGGCACCGTCACCGTCGACGGCACCGCGTATCCGCTGGGCCCGAAGGACGGCCTGTACGTGGCGATGGGCAGCGCCGAGGTGGTGTTCGCCTCCGACGACGCGGCCAACCCGGCGCAGTTCTATCTGGCCTCCACGCCGGCGCACGCGCGCTTCGCCACCAAGCGCCTGTCGATCGCCGACGCGGTGGCGCTGGACCGCGGCGCGCTGGAGACCAGCAACGAACGCACCATCTACCAGTACATCGTTCCGGCCACCTGCCAGTCCTCGCAGCTGCTGCTGGGCCTGACCGTGCTCAAGCCGGGCAGCGTCTGGAACACCATGCCGCCGCACCTGCACGACCGCCGCAGCGAGGTCTATTTCTACTTCGACCTCGGCGCCAACGACCGCGTCTACCACTTCATGGGCGAGCCGGACGCGCAGCGCCACATCGTGGTGCAGAACAACGAGGCCGTGGTGTCGCCGCCGTGGTCGATCCACATGGGCGCCGGCACCGCCAACTACGCCTTCATCTGGGCGATGGGCGGCGAGAACCTCGACTACACCGACATGCACGTGCTGGACATCTGCCAGCTCAAGTAGGCCGCCGTCGCGCGCGCCGCTCCCATTCCCGTCGTCCGCATTCCCTCAAGGAGTCCACGCAATGACCCACCCGTTCAGTCTCGAAGGCAAGGTCGCCCTGGTCACCGGCGCCAACACCGGCCTCGGCCAAGGCATCGCCGTGGCGCTGGCGCAGGCCGGCGCCGACATCGCCGCCGCCGGCATCGCTGCGCCCACCGAGACCGAGGCCAAGGTCACCGCGCTGGGCCGGCGCTTCGTCGCCATCGAGGCCAACCTGATCAGCATCGAGCCGGTGCAGCGCATCCTCGACGAGACCCTGGCCGGGCTCGGCCGTCTCGACATCCTGGTCAACAACGCCGGGCTGATCCGCCGTGCCGACGCGGTGGACTTCAGCGAGCAGGACTGGGACGACGTCATGAACGTCAACATCAAGTCCGCGTTCTTCATGTGCCAGGCCGCCGGCCGCCACTTCATCGCCCAGGGCAGCGGCAAGATCATCAACATCGCCTCGATGCTGTCGTTCCAGGGCGGCATCCGCGTGCCCTCGTATACCGCCAGCAAGTCCGGCATCGCCGGCATCACCCGTCTGCTGGCCAACGAGTGGGGCGCCAAGGGCGTCAACATCAACGCCATCGCCCCGGGCTACATGGCCACCGACAACACCGCGCAGCTGCGCGCCGACGCCGCACGCAACCAGGCGATCCTGGACCGCATCCCGGCCGGCCGCTGGGGCGTACCGGAGGACCTGGGCGGCACCGCGGTGTTCCTGGCCAGCAGCGCCTCGGACTACGTCAACGGCACCGTGATCCCGGTCGACGGCGGCTGGCTCGCCCGCTAACCGCCTCTCCTTCTCCCTCCGGGAGAAGGTGCCCGAAGGGCGGATGAGGGTGCGACCACCGCCGAATTATCCCAATCAACCAAATCCCCCCCACCAAAGGACCCCCATGAAAATCGCCCTAATGAACGAGTTCAGCCAGGCCGCCAAGAACCCGGTGATCCTGCAGCAGCTCAACGATGTCGCCGCCGCGCAGGGCCACAGCGTGTTCAACGTCGGCATGGACGGCGACGCCGACCACCGCCTGACCTACATCCACCTGGGCATCTGCGCCGGCCTGCTGCTCAATGCCGGCGCGGTGGACTTCGTGGTCGCCGGCTGCGGCACCGGGCAGGGCGCGATGATGTCGCTCAACGCGCACCCGGGCGTGTTCTGCGGCTACTGCATCGAGCCGACCGACGCCTACCTGTTCGCCCAGGTCAACAACGGCAACGCGCTGGCGCTGGCCTTCGCCAAGGGCTACGGCTGGGGCGCGGAGATCAACGTGCGCTACATCTTCGAGAAGGCCTTCAGCGGCGAGCGCGGCATGGGCTACCCGGCCGAGCGCCGCGAATCGCAGCAGGCCAACGCCGGCATCCTGACCCAGGTCAAGCAGGCCCTGGCCAAGTCCTACCTGGACGGCCTGCGCGCGCTGGATCCGGAACTGGTCAAGCAGGCCGTGGGCGGCCCGCGCTTCCAGCAGTGCTTCTTCGACAACGCCAAGGACGCCGACCTGCGCGCCTTCGTCGCCGGCGTGCTGGGCAAGGCCGACGCCGCCGCGGCCTGAGGTCGCGCCCGCCCAGGCGGGTGTGTCCGGTAGCGTGTTCGCCAAACGCCCCGCATCTGCGGGGCGTTGGCATGCGAACTTACTGCACCAGCAGCAGGCCTTCCGCCAGCGGATAGTTCCGCTCCGGGCAGGCAATATGCATGCTGTCCACCACGTAGAACGTCTGGCCCAGCTTCTGCTCGGTGTGCACGAGGTAGGTCAGCGTGCCGCGCGGCGCGTACAGCTTGGCGAGGATGCCGTGGCCGACCAGCAAGCGCTTCAGGTCCTTGGCGAAGTTGTTGGCGATGGAGTTGGTTTGGCTCTGCGCGCCGACCTGGCAGGCCATCAGCACGATCTCCTCGAACGACTCCTTGCCCAGTCCCTTGGCCAGCAGTTGCTGCAGGAATGCCTCCGGTGCAAGCCCGGCGAAGACGTTGACGTTGCCGTGCGAATTGATCACCAAGCGCTTGCCGCGCGTCTTGTTGCTGGGCGATAGCGAGGCCGCGTCGAGCAGGGTCAGCGCATGCGATTGGTTTTCGCCGAAGTGGGATTGCAAGGCTTTCAGCTTGGCGCCGCGCTGATCCGCCTGATCGCCGTCCAGGCCGACATAAATGAGCATGAGGATTCTCCCGACGCACAGGGCCGCCAACATGCGTTGGGCGGGAGCATCCGGAAATCCGGGGTGGCCGCGTCGTGGCGCACCGATCTCGCTCGCTGCGCAGCGTAGGGTCGCCGTCGGTGGCCCGGGATCGGCGCATTGCCGATTCTCCTCTGTGGATTGGCCGATCTCTGGCGCGATGCAGTGTGCCGCAGCGCGATGGCGCAGCATCTAGGTCCGGCGACCGAGCAACACGACCCGTGCACGCCCGCATTGCGACGGCCCCGCAAAAATTTCTAAAGTTCCACCTAGCGCCGCCGATACACATCACCTAGCTAGGTCCCGCTGCGTTGCGGGACGACATGGATTTTTCTTTCCCTGCCCTGCGCAGGATGGTCATGGAGCGACATCGATCTTCCGCTGTGCCTATTTCCTACTCTCGCCGATGGTCTGGATCGCGTCGTACGCGTGCGGTCGTGCATGCCTGCCGCATGCAGCGACGCTGGGCAAGGATAGGGCCGCCGGCGAATGGTTTTTTCGTAGCTGTATCAACAAGGGGCAATCGATGAAGAACAGTGTGATCAAGGGGGCCATGGGGTTGACGCTTGCGTTGGGCTTGGCGGCCTGCGCGACCGAAACCCATCAGAGCGTCAAACCGCAGACAGTTTCGGCGGCCAGCGTGCCTTACGCCGGCGCACGCGCGCCGATCGCGGTGGGCAAGTTCGACAACCGCTCCTCCTTCATGCGCGGCCTGTTTTCCGATGGTGCAGATCGCCTGGGCAGCCAGGCCAAGACCATCCTGATCACCCATCTGCAGCAGACCAATCGTTTCCGTGTGCTGGATCGCGACAACATGGGCGAGATCAAGCAGGAAGCGCAGATCAAGGGCCAGGCGCAGCAACTCAAGGGCGCCGACTACGTCGTCACAGGCGACGTGACCGAGTTCGGCCGCAAGGAGACCGGCGATACGCAGCTGTTCGGCATTCTCGGCCGTGGCAAGCAGCAGCAGGCCTATGCCAAGGTCAGCCTGAACGTGGTCGATAGCGCGACGTCCGAAGTGGTGTATTCGGTGCAGGGCGGCGGCGAGTACACCTTGTCCAACCGCGAGGTCGTCGGCTTCGGCGGGACCTCCAGCTACGACTCCACGCTCAACGGCAAAGTCCTGGATCTGGCGATCCGCGAGGCTGTCAACAATCTCACCGCCGCGATCGACTCCGGCGCCTGGAAGCCGGTCAAGTGACCCGCAACGGACCCTTGCACATGAATACCCTCAATGTCCGCACGCGGTTCTGGCTTGGCGCCTGCGCCATGCTCGCGCTGGTCGGCTGTGCCCACCAGAGCGCCTCGCTCTACCAGTGGGGCAGCTACCAGGATCAGGTCTACAGCCACTTCAAGGGCGGTAGCCCGGAACAGCAGATCCAGGCGCTGGAAAAGGACCTGCAGGTGATGCAGGCCGCCAACCGCAGGCCGCCGCCGGGACTGCAGGCGCATCTGGGCATGCTGTACGCCGAAACCGGCAACGATGCCAAAGCGCAGCAGGAACTCCTCGCCGAGAAGACGCAGTATCCCGAGTCCGGCACCTACATCGATCTGTTGTTGAAGAACGCCAGCAACGCGAGGAGCGCGCAATGAAGAACGTCGCAAGAATGGCCTGCGTGGCCGTGCTCGGTCTGCTGCTGAGCGCCTGCGCGACGCAGCCGATGTCGCGCGACTACAGCGCGTACAAGGCCAGCAAGCCGCGGTCGATCCTGGTCTTGCCGCCGGTCAGCCATGCACCGGACGTCAACGCCAGCCTGAGCGTGCTGTCGGTCACCACGTTGCCGCTGGCCGAAGCGGGCTACTACGTGATGCCGGTGGCGCCGGTCTACGAGACCTTCAAGCAGAACGGCATCACCGTGGCGGATGAAGCACAGGCGGTGTCTCCGGAGAAGTTGCGGGAAATCTTCGGCGCCGACGCCGCGCTGTACATCACCGTGGAAAAGTACGGTGCCGTCTACCAGATCATCAACAGCGTGGTCGTGGTCTCGGCCAACGCCAAGCTGGTGGATCTGCGCACCGGGACGGTGCTGTGGCAGGGCCAGGCACAGGCGTCGAGCGGCGAAAATCAGAACAACGCCGGGGGCGGCCTGGTCGGAATGCTGGTGACGGCTGCGATCAATCAGGTCGTCAACCAGGTCACCGACCAAGGGCATCAGATGGGGAACGTGGCCAGCCAGCGTCTGCTGTCCGCCGGCCACCCTGGCGGCTTGTTGTACGGGCCCTACAACCCGAAGTACGGCACCGACTGACCCGGCGCCCTGCCCCGTCTCCGTCAGGTTTGGCGGAGACGGGTAATGCCGCGATTCACACGTCGCCGCCGTCCGCCCAGCCTTCGCCGCTGCCGGCATGGAATACGCGGTCCTGCGCCTGCACCTGGCCAGCCGACAGATGCGCCTGGTCGGCCAGTGCCGCATAGATCGGGGTGAAATCCGGCGAGGTCGCCTGCATCAGTTGTTCGAAGCTGTCGATGACGAAGTAGGTCTTCTGGTAGGTGTCGATGCGGTAGCGGGTGCGCATGATCCGCTGCAGGTCGAAGCCGATGCGGTTGGGTGCGTCCGACTCCAGCGAGTACAGCGATTCGCCCTTGGACGACACGATGCCGGCGCCGTAGATGCGCAGGCCGTCCGGGGTGTCGGTCAGGCCGAACTCCACCGTGTACCAGTACAGCCGGGTCAGGTTCTGCAGCGCGTCCGGACCGATCGCGTGCGCCTTGACGCCGCCGCGGCCGTAGGCCTGCATGTAGTCGGCGAACAGCGGGTTCATCAGCAGCGGCACGTGGCCGAACAGGTCGTGGAACAGGTCCGGCTCGGCGATGTAGTCGATCTGTTCGGGACGGCGGATCCACCAGGTCACCGGGAAGCGGCGGTTGGCCAGGTGGTCGAAGAAGTCCAGCTCCGGCAGCAACCCTTCCACGCCGACCAGGGTCCAGCCGGTGGTCGCCTGCAGCACCGCGTTGAGCTCGTCGAAGCGCGGGATCGCCTGCGAACTCATGCCCATCGCGTCCTGCGCCTGCAGGAACTCGGCGCAGGCGCGGCCGACCAGCAGCTCGCGCTGGCGCGTGTACAGCGTGCCCCAGGTGGCGTGGTCGTCGGCGCTGTAGCTGTCCCACGGCTGGGTCACCACGGCCGTGGTGTAGACCGGCACGTAGCCCTTGTCGGTCTGCTGGTGTTCGACGCGGCGCGGTGCGGTGTCCATGGTCGACGCTCCGGAAAGGAATAGCCACGATGGTAGGCGCGCGGACGCGCAATGGGCTTGCGAAGTTGCACGGATCGGCGCGCTGCGCGCAAGATTATTGCGTATAAGCCATGTTGCAGAGCAATAAATGACCGGATCGCCGACCTTCGACCGCACCGACCTGCGCCTGCTCGCCCTGCTGCAGCGGGAAGGCCGCGCCAGCAATGCCGAACTGGCCGCGCAGGTGAACCTGTCGCCCTCGGCCTGCCTGCGCCGGGTGCAGCGGCTGGAAGCGGAGGGCGTGGTCGCCGGCTACGCCGCGCGGCTGGTGCCGGCGGCGATCGGCCTGGGCCTACAGGCTTTCGTGCGCGTGCAGCTGGAGAAGCACGGCCAGAGCGGCATCGCCCATTTCGCCGACAGCGTGCAGGGCTGGGATGAGGTGGTCGCCTGCCATGCGCTGACCGGCGACATGGACTACTTGTTGCACGTCTACGTCCGCGATCTGGCTCACTTCTCCGCGTTTCTGCTGGACAAGTTGCTCAATGCCGCCGGCGTCGCCGACGTCAATTCCAGCTTCGTGCTGCGCACGGTCAAGGACTTCGCGGGCCTGCCGCTGCCGCGCGTTTAGCGGCCCATCGCCGATGTGTCGCAGCGTGTCGGTGCGTGGCCACCCTTGTTAAGTTGTTGCTAACGATTTACATTTGCGTTCTGCGACGGCCATCCACGGCCACAGCCCCTCCGCCAGCCCTGCCGGGCCAGCCACGCCGGTTTCCGCCGTGGAGTGCGGCTGCGCCTGTCCTTTTCCTGCCACCCGCGGCGCGACCGTGTCGCCCCGTGCCCAAACTTCGCGAGATCGATTCATGCTTTCCTCCGCTCCACGCCGTCTGCTGTCCCTCGCCGTGCTGTCCGCGCTCTCCGCCGCCTCGGCACCGCTGCTCGCCGCAGAAGCCGAGGCCGCGGCCGACGTGCAGCCGACCACGCTGGACAAGGTCGAGGTCAGCGGCAGCCCGAGCCGTGCGCAGCCGTCCACCACCACCCGCCTGCCGCTGACGCTGCAGGAGACGCCGCAGTCGGTGAGCGTGCTGGGCCAGCAGCGGCTGGAAGAGGAATCGCTGTTCAGCGTCAACGACGTCATGCGCAACGTCACCGGCGTCAACGTGTCCTTCTACGACACCCAGCGCCCGCTGTACTTCGCGCGCGGCTTCCAGATCACCGACTTCCAGGTCGACGGCCTGCCCACCTACAGCGGCTCCACCAACCAGGAATACGACATGGTCTTCTACGACCGCGTCGAGGTGATCCGCGGCGCCAACGGCCTGCTCAGCGGCGCCGGCATTCCCTCGGCCACGGTCAACCTGCTGCGCAAGCGCCCCGGCAAGAGCTTCGATGCGTCGTTCGCGGCCTCGCTCGGCACCTGGGACTTCCGCCGCACCCAGGCCGACGTCACCGCGCCGCTGACCGCCGACGGCCGCTTCCGCAGCCGTTTCGTCGCCGCCTGGCAGGACCGCGGCTACTACTACGACCACTACACCGAGAAGAAGATGTCCGGCATGGCGGTGCTGGAAGGCGACCTGACCGACACCACCACGGTCACCGTCGGCTACCAGCGCCAGGACAACGACCCGGTCGGCTCGACCTGGGGCACGGTGCCGTACTTCTTCGCCGACGGCAGCTTCGCCGACCTGCCGACCTCCACCAACCTGGCGCCGAAGTGGGCGCGCTGGCAGCGCAACACCCACACCACCTTCGCCAACCTGGAACAGCGCTTCGGCGACAACTGGCTGTTGAAGGTCAACCTGGCGCGCACCGAGGGCGAGGTCGAAAACCTGCGCGTCTACGGCAGCGGCTATCCCAGGCGCGACGGCAGCGGCATCTACCTGCGCGCCGCCGCCGGGCAGGCCACCGACACCCGCGACGGCCTGGACGTGTACCTGTCCGGCACGTTCCCCCTGTTCGGCCGCGACCACGACGTGGTGGTCGGCGGCAGCTGGCAGGACCTGCAGTCGACCACGCCGACCCTGGCGCTGCGCTACCCGGGCGACTGGACCACCTGCGGCCGCGAGCGCTGCTACTACATCCCCAACGTCTACGACTGGCACGGCGACGTGGGCCAGATCACCACCACGCGCACCGGCGCGCGGCGCGAGGCACGCACCACCCAGCGCGGCGTGTACGCCTCCACCCGGCTGCGCCTGGTCGAACCGCTGTCACTGATTGCCGGCGCACGCCTGAGTTCCTGGCAGACCCGCACCCAGGCCTTCGCCGCCGACGGCAGCTACACCGGCACCAGCGGCCGCTACCGGGTCAGCGACGAGGTCACGCCCTACGTCGGCCTGGTCTACGACCTCACCCCGGCCATCTCCACCTACGCCAGCTACACCGAGATCTTCAATCCGCAGAACTACAAGGACAAGGACAACAACCTGCTGGCGCCGGTGCAGGGCTCCAACCTGGAAGCGGGCATCAAGGCGCAGCTGGCCGACGGCCGCGCGCTGCTCAGTGCGGCGGTGTTCGAGGCCAGGCAGGACAACTATGCGGTGCGCGACATGACCCAGCCGGAAGCCTCGCTGCCCGACGGCAGCTCGGCCTACATCGGCGTCGACGGCACCAAGAGCCGCGGCTGGGAACTGGAATACAACGGCGAGTTGCGCCCGGGCTGGACGCTCAATGCCGGCTACACCCACGCCAAGGTCACCCGTGCGCCGACCGACGCGATCTACGCCAACCTGCCGGAGGACTATCTGCAGCTGTCCACCCAGGTGCGCCTGCCCGGCGCCTGGCAGCGCCTGAGCCTGGGAGGCGGCGTGAGCTGGCAGAGCGCGGTGCGCGGCTACAACATCCAGCGCCCGCTCGGCGACGGCAGCGCCGCCACGCGGCCGGTCACCGTGGTGCAGGATCCGTACGCGCTGGTGCACTTCAATGCCAACTACCAGCTCAGCACGCAGTGGACCGCGACGCTGGCGGTGACCAATGCATTGAACAAGAAGTACTGGGCCAACCTGGATTATCAGAACTACGGCGAGCCGCGGTTCGTCAGCGTTACGCTGCGCTGGCGGTACTGAGCGACGGCGCATGACAGGCAAGGACGCCCGTCGCGCAGCCCGGCATTGCTGCGATGGTGGTCGCCGTGGCGATGCGTGCCGATGGCCGGCACTGCGCGTCTATACTGCCGCCGCCATCATCGGAGGATGCAGATGCGACCCGCCACGCGCTTGGCCCAGTGCTTGTTGCTTGCCGGCATCCTGCCCCTGGCAGGGTGCGCACAGTCCGGCTCTGCCGACACGCCGGCGGCTACCTCCACCAATGCCCAGGGCTGCGTGAGACAGCGCCAGCTCGGCCCACAGGATCCGTTCAAGACGCCGCCGCCATTGATGGAGGCATGCCTGGGTCCGTACAAGCTACGCATTCCGGCCAACTACTTCGGCGACCAGATGGGGCCGAACTTCGACGACAGTTTCGGCCTGTACCTGGAATACCCGTCGCTGCAGCCGTTCGCACCGGGCGAACGCGCACATCTGAGCCTGGATGTGTCGACGCGGACGGTCGATATCGGGTACCACTATTTGAATGGCGTGGATCCAAATAACGTCCTATACGCGCCGAACTCTACGGATGATGGCGACCCGGCTGAACGTCTTGAGGGTAGAATTCAGGGTAAGGAGATTTATGGCCTGACGCCATACTATGCCGATCTGAAAAAATCCTTCACCTATTATCGCAAAAATGGCTATAACGAGTCGCACTCGGATGAGCCAACAAGCATTTTCAATGTCGCCAGTCAAAAAGACTGGTATGTGGCGCGCGACCACAATGGGCAGATCAGCACGCTGATCAAGTGCACCTCTCATGAAGTGACCGAGTCAGGTGTCGAGTACCGCGATGGGAGACTAGTCCGAAGCAAAGAAGATCCACTTCCGGACTGTACTCATTTGTTTGTCATAAAAGATTTGAGCGCCATGGTGGAAATCCGGTACGTCCGCTTCGCGCTGCCAGATTGGAAAAAGATCGAAGCAGCCGCGCGCGACAATCTGAAGAAGTTCATGGTGCAGAGTCGAGGGCTGTAAGGTGCGATCTATTCGGGATAAGGAGAATCTCTGATGACAGGACTTGATGAAAAGGATATCGAAATCCTCAAATACTATGCCCAAGATGGAAACCGGGAGCTTTATTGGAACTACCTCGCGCACAAGCAGGGCAATGACGGCTATGGCTTGCTTGCGCTTGGCGTAGTTCGCAACGACAACGCGCCAGGTGCCACTGCCAATGCGTTTGCAGATCGCCAGGCGCGGGAAGATGGCGTCCGCATGAGTGAGCGCCAATGGAATGGTTTCGGTGTCGACTTGATGAGGAGTGATTTCGAGCAGCGTGAGCTCTATCAGAAGAAAGCGCATCGCCCCGATCTGGCGCTCAATCTTCCAGTCAAGGACGTTGAAGCCGTCCACGACGCCACCTTCCAGAAGCACCACATCAACCCCAATGGCTGGACGCCGCGCGAACTGCTCGACGCCGCGCGCCGCCATGGTGGCGAGCCCGAGGCGGAGAAGGTCTGGTCGATGATGCTCGACAATTCCGCACTCGGCTTGAGCCGTGCCGGTTTCACCATGAACGACGTGCGCAAGTACGACGACGCGCAGTTGGATGCGATGTCCTACATCGGGCGCATGACCGCTGCGCGGGCGCTCGCGCACGAAGCGCGGCCGATCGCCGATCCGGAGCGGATCGGCGATCGGAGCGTCTACTACGAGCGCGATGCGCGGACCGGCAAATGGACCAACTGGGTCGATGGCGGCGAGCAGACCATCGCCCAGCCGGTGCGCGACCCGCAGCAGCTGCGCGAGCTTGACGATACGCGTGCACTGCGACTGGAGCGCCAGCAGTTACGCGAGCAGTTCCATCCCGAGGATCCGTACCGCCACCAGCCTATCCTGCGCAGCCCGCAGACGCTGGCCGAAGCCGATCCGGTGCGGGTTGGTCCGGCGACCGCGCAGGCCGCGCGCACGTCCGATCCCAGCGAGCCAGGCCATCCGCGTCATGCGCTGTACCAGCAGTGCGCCGCCGGCACCCAGGCGCTGGATCGGCAGTTGGGGCGCAGCCCCGATGCGGACAGCGCCTGCATGGCGGCCAGCGTCACCGACCTGGCCGCACGCAACGGTCTGCAGCGAGTGGATCACGTGCTGTTGAGCGAGCGCGGGCGCACGGCGCAGCCGGGCGAGCTGGTGTTCGTCGTGCAGGGCGATCCGAAGGATCCGGCGCACCTGCGCGCGCACATGTCCACCGAAGAGGCGATCCGCACGCCGGTAGCGCAGTCCTTCGAGCGGCTTGCCGAGTTCGATCGGCAGCAGGCGTTGGTCCAGGCGCAGCAGGTCGCCCTGCATCAGGATGTCCACCAGCAGGACGCGCAGCGGCAGAGTGCGGTGCCGCGGATCTGAGTGACGCGACGCCTGCGGGACCTGTGGTCATGTCCGCAGTGCGCATGCTGGATGCGCCTGCTGTGCGTCCCACGCCAGGCGTCACAGCGGCGCGCGCGGTTCTGCAAACTTGACTGGTGTGCTTACCCTCACCCCCGGCCACCCTCCCGGCGGGAGAGGGGAGCGAATGCTCAGTCTTTCGGCTTGCAGGGATCGTCGCGGCGCAGCAGGCGGCCCAGTCGCGACTGCGGCTCGCACGGCCGCGGCGCCGGTTGCGCGGCCTTTGCCGCCGCGGCTGCGGCGGCCGCGCGCTGCTGCTGCAATTGCGCCAGCTTGGCCTTGATCTGCGGCATCGCTGCCAGCGCGGCCTTTTCGCCTTCCAGGATCGCGGCGTTGCGCTGGGCGAAGTCGGCCGCGCCGATGTCGTTGACCTTGGGCCGGATCACGATGTCGGCGCGGCCCAGTTCCTGCTGGCCCAGGCGCTGGCCCATGATCGCGATCGACTGGTTGACGGTGCCGAGCATGCTGCCCGGGTTCTTGCCGCTGGCCTTGCTGGAGATGTCCACGGCGATGACGAAGTCGGCGCCGAGCTGGCGCGCCGCGTCCACCGGCACCGGGCTGACCACGCCGCCGTCCACGTAATGGAACTTGCCGATGGTCACCGGCTCGAACACGCCGGGGATGCTGCTGGACGCGCGCACCGCCTGGCCGGCATTGCCGCGCACGAACACGGTGCGCTCGCCGTCTTCCAGCCGGGTGGCGACTGCGGCGAACGGCTTGGCCAGCTTCTCGATCGGCTTGCCCTTGAGTTGCGCGTTCACGTAATCCTGCAGCGCCTGGCCCTGCACCAGGCCGCCGGAGAACAGGCGCATGTCGCGGATGCTGCTCTCGTCCAGCGCCACCGCCGCCTGCTGCATCTGGAACGCGTCCATGCCGCTGGCGTACAGCGCGCCGACCACGCTGCCGGCGCTGGTGCCGGACACCACCGTCGGCTCCAGACCATTGGCCTGCAGCATCTTGATCACGCCGATGTGGGCGAAGCCCTTGGCCGCACCGCCGCCCAGGGCGATGCCGATGCGCAGCGGCTGCGCGGCCGGCGTGGGCAGCGGTGCCGGTCCGCTCACCACCGGGGCCGGCGGTGCCGGCTTGGGTTCGCCGCCACAGGCGGCAAGCAGGCCGAACAGGGACAGGGACAGCAGCAGGCGCGGGGAGCGGAACACGGTCATGGATGCGTCGCGGAAGGAAGAAGAAGGGAGGAGCCGGCGCGAGGATAGCCGCATCCTCCTGCACCGCCCACGACTGGAGGTCATGGGGTGGGGTGTGCGCGCGTTTCTGAGGCCTGGGGTTTGTGCGCCTGATGTTGCGAGGCGCTGCGCGCACGTACCCTCACCCCAACCCCTCTCCCGGGGGGAGAGGGGCTAATGCGCCGCTTTAGAAGTTGTTGTCGCCGTCGAGGATGCGGCCGAAGCCGCCCAGCACCGAGCCTTCGCCGCGGTTCTGCCCGCCGCCCTGCGGCGCGGCGGCGAACATGCGTCCGGCCAGGCGCGAGAACGGCAGCGACTGCAGCCAGACCTTGCCGGGTCCGGTGAGGGTGGCCAGGAACATGCCTTCGCCGCCGAAGAACATGCTCTTGATGCCGCTGACCGGGCGCACGTCCATGTCCACCGAGGCGTGGAAGGCGACCACGCAGCCGGTGTCCACGTCCAGCCGCTCGCCGGCCGCCAGCTCGCGCTCGATCACGCAGCCGCCGGCATGCACGAACACCCAGCCGTCGCCCTCGAGCTTCTGCATGATGAAACCTTCGCCGCCGAACAGGCCGGTCATGATCTTGCGCTGGAAATGGATGCCCAGCGACACGCCGCGTGCGCCGGCCAGGAAGCTGTCCTTCTGGCAGATCAGGCGGCCGCCGTGCTGGTCCAGCTTCATCGCCAGCACCGTGCCGGGATAGGGCGCGGCGAAGGCGACCTTGGCCTTGCCCTGGCCCTGGCCCTGGTGGGTGAACACCGTGGTGAACAGGCTCTCGCCGGTGACCAGGCGCTTGCCGGCCGACAGCAGCTTGCCCATCAGCCCGCCCTGGTTGCCGCCGGAACCGTCGCCGAACACGGTGTCCATCTGCACCGCCGCGTCCTTGAACATCAGGGCGCCGGCCTCGGCCACCGCGCTCTCGCCGGGGTCCAGCTCGATCTCCACGAACTGCATTTCGTGGCCGACGATGCGGAAGTCGATCTCGTCGGCGCGGCCGCCTGCGGCCGGCGGCGGCGGCAGGCCCGGCGGCAGGAACGTCGCGCCACCCTGCAGGGCCGCGATCTGCGCCACCGGCAGCCAGCCGTTCTGGCCCTGGCTCCAGGCCAGTGCCGTGGGGTTGTTGCGGGCGAAGGCGACTGCATCGGCATCGTCGAACGGGCCGGAGCGAGTCTGTTCGCTGCCGGTCAGGAAGTACCACTGGGTCATGGGTGCAGGTCCTTGGCGGGAAGTCGCGCGAGTCTAGCCTGCCGTCCCGGACCGTTCGCATCTGCCCAAAGGCAGGGGGCGGTGCAGCCGGTCCGCACGCTGCGCCTTACAACGCGCTGGCCGGCCGCACCTGCAGGACGCCGGCTTCCGCGGCGCAGTCGCCTGCCGGCATCCGCCCGGTCGCGCGGGCGGCGGCGATCTCGCGGCGCGCCGCGGCCAGGTCGGCGCGGAAGGCCACATCGTCGTGCAGCCGCGCCACCGTGGCCGCGCCCATGAAGCGGCCGGCGAGCACGTCGCTCTGCCAGTGCACGTTGCACACCAGCCGGCTCTCGCCGTAGTTGCGGCCGCGCGCGATCAGCGCAGTGGCGCGTTCGGGCGCGATCTCGCTCAGGATCAGCGCCCAGGCCCAGCCGATGGCGCTGTGTCCCGACGGATAGGAGCCGCTCTGGCGCAGGTCGTCGAGATCGCCCGGGGTGCACACCGCCTGCGCGTTGCGCAGGAACGGCCGCGCGCGCTGGTACCGGCGCTTGGCCGCCTTGGTGGCGGCACTGGCGTCGATGCGGCTGCGCTCCAGCAAGGTGTACAGATGCGGGGTGTGCTGCGCATCGATCGCCACGCCCAGCGCGCAGGCGAACTGGCCGGCGCCGTTCGGGAAGCTCAGATCGGCATCGCGTGCGGCCTGCTGCCAGCGCGCGCTGCCGCGCAGGGCCAGCGCCTCGCGGTTGATCGCCAGGTCCAACGCCTCACCCGGCGAGTCGGCCGCCGGCGGCGCCGGCAGCAACTGCAGGCTGTCCGGCACCGCCGCGGCCGGCAGATAGCCCACCGCCTTGGCCGGCGCAGGCGCAGGCGCCGGTGCACGCAGCGCGGGACCGCTGCAGGCGGCCAGGGCGAGCGCCAGCACCACGGCGACGGAACGGACACGACAGGCGGGCGACACGGGCATGCGGACTCGGACAGCGACGGCGGAACGGTCAGTGTACGGTGCGATGCAGGGACGGGTCGCCCGAGGCGGCATGCCGCGGCGCGCGACTGCGGAGAGGAGCGGCTTCAGCCGCGACGGGCGTGACCGGGAAGGCCCGTCGCGGCTGAACCCGCTCCTCCGGAAGCAGGTTTGCGTATTTCTGGAAGCACCGTTCCCGCCTCAGCCCCCGTCACGCTCCTCGCGCGGCGGGAAGCGCAGCACGACCCCGCGCGGCGGCGCCGGCGGTGGCTGCCACAGCACCGGCACCTGGGTCGGCGGCGGCGGTTCCAGTTCGTCGTCGGCGGCGAGGATCTCGTCGGTGTCCTCCTCGTCCTCCCAGCTGTAGCGCTTGCGCGGTGGCAGCGGATCGCGATGGCGCAGCAGCAGCGCGGCGACCACGCCGCCCACGGCGCCGCCCAGGTGCGATTGCCAGGACACCCCGTCCTCGTGCGGCAGCACCGTCACCAGCATGCCGCCGTAGAACAGGAAGGCGATCATGCTGGCGGCGATCGCGGCGCGGTCGCGGCGCAGCAAGGCCAGCACGAACACCAGGAACAGCAGGCCGTGGGCGACGCCGCTGGCGCCCAGGTGATGGCTGCCGGGATCGCCGAGCCACCAGGCGCCCAGGCCCGAGCCCAGCCACAGCAAGGGCAGCCCGGCCAGGGTGGCGCGCGGATACACGCTGCCGGCCAGGGTGCCCAGGATCAGCAGGGCGCCGGCATTGGCCCCCAGATGCTCGAGCGAGCCGTGCAGCAGCGGTGCGGTGAGCACGCCGAGCAGGCCGGCGGCCGTGTGCGGTGCCACCGCCCAGGGCCGCCAGTCGAACAGGCCCTGGCTGGCGAACACCGCCACCAGCACCGCCACGAAGGCCAGGCTGACATTGAACGCGCGCAGGATCCGCGCACGGTCGAAGCGGCCCTGCGCATCGGGCTCGGGCGTGGGCGAGGGGAGCGAAGAGGTGTCCATGCTCCCTGGATGGCGGCGCCGGGCGTCCAAGGCAAGGCGCCGCCGATGGGAGGGACTGGCCGCGGCCGCGGGACAATCCGCGGCCGCGGCGCCCGCGCCGGGTCAGTGCGCCGGCTTGGCCGGGCGCAGCAGGCTCAGCACCACGGTGGCGCCGATCACCACCGCCACCGCCAGCAGCGACACCAGTACCGGGATCTTGTACAGGTCGATGATCAGCATCTTGGTGCCGATGAACACCAGCACGATCGCCAGGCCGTAGGGCAGCAGGTGGAAGCGGTCGGCCATGCCCGCCAGCAGGAAGAACATCGCGCGCAGGCCCAGCACCGCGAACACGTTGGAGGTCAGCACGATGAACGGGTCGGTGGTGATCGCGAAGATCGCCGGAATGCTGTCCACCGCGAAGATCACGTCGGTGATCGCGATCAGCATCAGCACCGCGAACAGCGGAGTGAACCAGCGCTTGCCTTCCTGGGTCACGCTCAGCGCGTTGCCGTGGTACTGCGGCGTCAGGCGCAGATGCTTGCGCATGAAGCGCAGCACCGGGTTGGCCTCCAGGTCCGGCTCCTTGCCCGCCGAGAACCACATCTTGATGCCGGTCAGCAGCAGGAACGCGCCGAACACGTACAGCAGCCAGTGGAACTTGGTCAGCAGCACCGAGCCGGCGAAGATCATCACCGCGCGCAGCACGATCGCGCCGAGCACGCCGATCACCAGCACGCGCTGGCGCTGCTCCTCCGGCACCGCGAAGTAGCTCATGATCATCAGGAACACGAAGATGTTGTCGACCGCCAGCGACTTCTCGACCAGGTAGCCGGTCAGGAACTCAAGGCCGAGGCGGTTGCCGGTGGCCACGTCGATGGTCTCGCGCAGGTACCACCACAGGCCCGCATTGAACGCCAGCGCCAGCGCGATCCAGCCGATGCTCCACCACAGCGCTTCCTTGAAGGTGACCTTGTGCGGACCGCCGTGGCGCATCAGCACCAGGTCCGCCAGCAGCGCCACGACCACCACGATCGCGAAACCGCCCCACAACCACACGTTGCCTATCGTTTCCATTGGGAATTTTCCGTCAGTGAACAGGGAACCTCGGGGCCGCGGTGGCGGAGGCGTTCCGGACGGAGACGACGGATGTCGTCCAGAGGGTGCCTTCGCCACTGCGGCGAAGGTCTCGCTCGCAACCGGCGGACCGGTTGCCGTTGCACCGGAGCCCGCAGGCTCGAATTGACGGCGACAACGTCGGGAGCTACTCCCCTTCTGCGCGCATTCTTGCGGCTGCCGGCGGTGCCGTCAATCGGGGCGGCTACAATGGCGTTCATGAATAGTCCCCTGCCCGTAGTCCGTCTCAAGAACGCCTGGCGCTCCAGCCATCCTTGGATCTTCCAGAAACTGGTCGAAAAACCCGCCGCCAGGCCCAAGCCGGGCGCGCTGGTGGACGTGGTCGGGGTGGACGGCGACTGGATCGGCCGCGGCTTCTACAACGGCCACTCGCGCATCGCCGTGCGCATCCTCGAGACCCACCCCGACATCGCGGTCGATGAGTCCTGGTTCGCGCGCAAGATCGCCGAGGCGGTGTCGCTGCGCCGTGACGTGCTCAAGCTGGACGCGGTCAGCGATGCCTGGCGCGTGGTGCATGCCGAGGGCGACGGCCTGTCCGGCCTGGTGGTGGACCGCTACGGCGACCTGCTGGTGGTGGAGTTCTTCAGCGCCGGCATGTTCCGCCACCGCGAGTGGATCTACGCCGCGCTGCGCGCGCAGTTCCCCGGCGCGCGCTTCTACAGCTTCGCCGAGGAGCACGTGCAGAAGCAGGAGAGCTTCGACTACCGGCCGGTGTCCAGCGGCGGCGAGCGCCCGGAGCCGGCGATCATCAGCGAATACGGCGTGCGCTTCCGCGCCGATCCGGCTGGCGCGCACAAGACCGGCTTCTTCGCCGACCAGCGCGAGAACCGCCAGTGGCTGAGCCAGCAGGTGGAGGGAAAGCGCGTGCTCGACCTGTGCTGCAACACCGGCGGCTTCGCGGTCTACGCCAAGGTCCGCGGCGCCACCGAGGTGGTCGGCGTGGACATCGACGAGGACGTGATCGAGATCGCCAAGGGCAACGCTCGCCTCAACGACGTGCGGCCCAAGTTCGTGCAGGCCGACATCTTCCCGTACCTGCGCGATGCCGCTGCCCGCGGCGACCAGTACGACGTGGTGATCCTGGACCCGGCCAAGATGACCCGCGACCGCGACCAGGTGATCCCGGCGCTGAAGAAGTATCTGGACATGAACAAGCTGGCGCTGGGCGTGGTCGCTCCGGGCGGCCTGTTCGCCACCTTCTCCTGCACCGGCCTGGTCGCCGAGCACGAGTTCCTGGACATGCTGCGCCGCGCCGCCTATTTCTCCGGCCGCACCATCCAGATCCTGAAGGTGGCCGGCGCCGGCGCCGACCACCCGTTCATGGCCCACGTGCAGGAATCGCGCTACCTCAAGGCGGTGTTCTGCCGCGTGCTGGACTAGCGCGCCACGCATGCGCAAGGCCGAGCGGCGATGCCTGCGTGACGGCCTGATCCGGGTGCGCCGGCCGGCGATCGACGCCGCCGCTGCATGAAGATCGTCATCGCCCCGGACGCGTTCAAGGAAAGCCTGTCCGCGGCGGAGGCGGCCGCGCAGATCGCGGCCGGCTTCCGCAGCGTGTTCCCGGCCGCGCAGTACGTGCTGCTGCCGTTCGCCGACGGCGGCGAGGGCACGGTGGACGCGCTGGTCGCCGCTGGCGGTGGGCGCCGGGTCGCCTGCACGGTGACCGGGCCGCTGGGCGCGCCGGTCGCCGCGCAGTTCGGCCTGAGCAAGGACGGCGGCACCGCCCTGATCGAGATGGCCGCGGCCAGCGGGCTGATGCTGGTGCCGCCGCAACAGCGCGATCCATGCCTGACCGGCACCCGCGGCGTCGGCGAACTGATCCTGGCCGCGCTGGATGCCGGTGCGCGCCGGCTGCTGATCGGCATCGGCGGCAGCGCCAGCAACGACGGCGGCGCCGGCATGGCGCAGGCCCTGGGCGTGCGCCTGCTGGACGCGCACGGCTGCGACCTGGCCGCCGGCGGCGCGGCGCTGGGCGCGCTGGCGCGCATCGATCTGGACGGGCTGGACCCGCGACTGCGCGAGTGCACGATCGAAGTCGCCTGCGATGTCGACAACCCGCTGACCGGGCCGAGCGGCGCCTCGGCGGTGTTCGGGCCGCAGAAGGGCGCCACGCCGGCGATGGTCGCGCAGCTCGATGCCGGGTTGCGGCACTACGCCGAGGCGATCGAACGCACCTTGGGCGTGGCAGTGGCGCAACTGCCCGGCGCCGGCGCGGGCGGCGGTATCGGCGCGGCCCTGCTCGCCTTCCTCGGCGCGCGGCTGCGGCCGGGCGTGGAGATCGTCGCGCAGGCGCTGGGGCTGGAAGCGCACCTGGCCGGCGCCGATCTGCTGGTCACCGGCGAAGGCCGCCTGGACGGGCAGAGTGCGCAGGGCAAGGTGCCGGTCGGCCTCGCCCGCATCGCCCGGCGCCACGGCGTGCCGGTGCTGGCCATCGCCGGCGGTCTGGGCGAGGGCGCGGCGGATCTGCAGGCGCAGGGGATCGACGCGCTGTTCGGCGCTGTGCAGCGCGTGTCCACGCGCGAGGCCGCGCTGGCCGACGCTGCGGACGCCCTGCGCCAGTCCGCGCGCAACGTGGCCGCGGCGATCGCCCTGGGCCAGCGCCTCGGCGGCTCCCGGGCGCAATAGCGGTCTCACTGTCGGCTCGGCTTGGCGCTGCAAGCCGCAGCGTTGGGAGTCCTGTGTGGGAGGGACTTCAGTCCCGACGCGGTGACCGGTGATTGCCGCAGGACCCCGCGAGGCGGTTGCCCCGCGCGTCGCGGCTGAAGCCGCTCCCACATGTGGGTATGTCGCCAGCGGATGCGCCACACGCAGGCAAGCCTTGTGGGTGGGATTTCAGTCCGGACCCGATGACCGGTGGTTACCGCAGGGCCCCGCGAGGTGGCTGCCCCGCGCGTCGCGGCTGAAGCCGCTCCCACATGTGGGTATGTCGCCAGCGGATGCGCCACGCGCAGGCAAGCCTTGTGGGGGGATTTCAGTCCGGACCCGATGACCGGTGGTTACCGCAGGACCCCGCGAGGCGGCTGCCTCGCGCGTCGCGGCTGAAGCCGCTCCCACACGTGGGTATGTCGCCAGCGGATGCGCCACGTGCAGGCAAGCCTTGTGGGAGGGATTTCAGTCCGGACCCGATGACCGGTGGTTACCGCAGACCCCGCGAGGCGGCTGCCCCGCGCGTCGCGGCTGAAGCCGCTCCCACATATGGGTATGTCGCAGCGGATGCGCCACGTGCAGGCAAGCCCTGTGGGAGGGACTTCAGTCCCGACGCGACGACTGTCGGTCTCCGCAATGCTGGCAGGGAAGCCCGTCCCCAAGCCAGGCCTGACGTCGGCGCCCGCCCGCTGCGACCAATCCCGAATCCCCAATCCCAACTCTCCAGGCCCGCACCAAACTGGTGCGGCAGCCGCGCCCATTTGGCGCGCGCTGCCCCGTTCAGGTAAACTGAAAACGTTTACAACACGGATTCTAACGCCATGGAAACCCCAAATCTCCCGCAACGTGCGCCGCTCAGCCCGAAGTGGCAGTTCCGCTTCGACTTCTTCGACCGTTACGGCGCCCCGTCCACGCCCGAGTACAAGGCCGCGTTCAAGGCACTGCCGTTCATGGAACGGTTGAAGATCAACATGAACTTCTTCGCCCTGTTCTTCGGCTTCATCTACTTCTTCATCCTCGGCATGTGGCGCAAGGCGCTGGGGTTGATCGGCATCTGGCTGGCGCTGGCTGTGGTCGCGGCGTTCCTCCCCGAGGCGATCGGCCGCGGCCTGGGCATCGCCTACTCGCTGCTGGTCGGCATGGCCGCCAACTACGCCTACTACCTGGACCAGCGCAAGGGCAGCGTCAGCTGGAACCCGTTCGAAGGCCTGCGTTGGTGGTAAGCGTCGGGCACGGCGGCGCGCACGTGCGACACGCCGCCGCTGCGCTCAACGCTTGCGCTTCCAGAACTGCCAGGCCGGTGCCGGCTTCGGCGTGACCGCCGCGGCCTGCGCCGGGGCCAGCTGGCCCTGAATGCCGGTCAGCCGCGCCTGCGCATCGAATGCCAGGACGATGCGGGTGTTGCCGCGCGTCGCCACGGTCTGCGCGGC
This sequence comes from Xanthomonas sp. LMG 12461, assembly GCF_009192935.1. NCBI lineage: Bacteria > Pseudomonadati > Pseudomonadota > Gammaproteobacteria > Lysobacterales > Lysobacteraceae > Xanthomonas > Xanthomonas sp. LMG 12461. Next base: position 9,361 of record NZ_NQYT01000055.1, on the reverse strand, counting down.
GTCGCGCTGCAGGGCATAGCCCTGATCGGCCAGGAAGCCGTCGGTCATGGCCCGGTGGTCGAGTTCGAACTGCATCGGCAATTCGCCGAGCAGGCGCAGCACGCGGGCGTCGTCGCACGGCGCGAAGACCGCGGCCGGTACGTCCTCCAGCAGGAAGAACAGCGCGCCGCCGTCGTACGGCGCGCGGTAGTAGCAGCGCCCGCGCAGGGCACCGGCGAGCAGGGCGATCTGGTGGCCGCCGTCCTCGCCCAGCGCCGAGGACGGCGCGGCCAGTTCGGCGATGCCCTCGCGCTCGCCGTGCGCACGTAGCGCATTGGCATCGGCCAGCAGGGCCGGTGGCAGGTTGCTGGCGGTGTTGGCCCAGGCCCACAGCCAGCTGGCGCTGGCTTCTGCGGCGGTGCCCAGCAATTGAATCGGGAACTGCAGGTCCTCGCCGAAGTACACCTGGCCTTCGCCCAGGTCCATTTGCCAGCGACGCTCGGCCAGCACGTCGGCCAGCGCCAGCTGGCGGGCGTAGGCGCTGCCGATGTGCCGTGCCAGCGCTGCCTGGAACGCCGGGCTCATCGCGGCGTCTGCGGCGCGCGCTGCAGCAGGCTGTTGCGGCGGCCGTACAGCAGGTAGGCGACCACGCCCAGCGCGTTCCACAGCCCGAACCAGATCTTCGTGGTATCCGGCAGGCTCCAGAACAGGTACAGGCAGCCGCCGATCGCCAGCGGCCCGACCAGCCACGCCAGCGGCGTGCGGAAGGTGCGGGCGCGGCCGGGTTCGCGGCGGCGCAGGACCAGCATGCACGCGGCCACGGCGATGAAGGCGGCCAGGGTGCCGGCATTGGCCAGCGCGGCGATCTCGTCCAGCCGCGCCACGCCGGCCAGCGCCGCCACCAGCACCGCGGTGAACAGCGTGGTCGCCACCGGGGTGCCGGTACGCGCGTTGACCTTGGACAGCCCGCGCGGCAGCAGGCCGTCGCGCGACATCACGAAGAAGATCCGGCTCTGCCCGTACAGGAAGGCCAGCAGCACGGTGGGCAGCGCGATCACCGCGACCACGCCGATCGCCGCCGCCGCCTTGCCGTGGCCGAGTTCGCGCAGGATCAGCGCCAGCGGCTCGGCGCTGGCGCCGAACACGTCGTAGCGCATCGCGCCGACCGCGGCCAGCGCCACCAGGATGTAGATCAGGGTGCAGCCGATCATCGAACCGACGATGCCGATCGCCAGGTCGCGCTTGGGATTCTTGGTTTCCTCGGCGGCGGTGGAAATCGCATCGAAGCCGTAGAAGGCGAAGAAGATGATCGCCGCCGCCGCCATGACCCCGTGCGCGACGCCGTCGGCGCCGACCGTCTTGGGGAAACCGTAGGGCATGAACGGGTGCAGGTTGGCGCTCTGGAACGCCGGCAGCGCCACCGCCACGAAGATGCCCAGGGCGATCAGCTTCAGCACCACCAGCACCGCGTTGAGCGTGGCGCTCTCCTTGGTGCCGGCCATCAGCAGGCCGGCCACGGCGAAGGTGATCAGCACCGCCGGCAGGTTGACGATGCCGCCGGCATGCGGCCCCGCGGTCAGCGCCGCCGGCAGGTTCAGGTCCATGCCGGCCTGCGCACTGGCCCAGTGCAGGAAGCCGACGAAGTAGCCGGACCAGCCCACCGCCACCGTGCTGACCACCAGCGAGTACTCCAGGATCAGGCTCCAGCCCACCACCCAGGCGATCGCTTCGCCCAGCGCGACGTAGCTGTAGGTGTAGGCGCTGCCGGCGGCCGGCATCATCGTCGCCATCTCCGCGTAGGCCAGCGCCGCGCAGGCGCAGATCGCCCCGGCCACCGCGAACGACACCAGCACTGCCGGCCCGGCCAGCTGTGCGCCGACGCCGATCAAGGTGTAGATGCCGGTGCCGACGATCGCGCCGATGCCCAGCGCCACCAGATGCGGCCAGCTCAGCGAGGGCACCAGCCGGCGGCCGGCCTCGTGGACGGTGACCAGGTCGAGCGACTTGCGCCGGAACAGGAACGACATGCGGGCCTCGGGTGCGGAAGTGACAAGCCCGGCAGTGTCGCCGAATGCAGTGCAGCAAAGCTATGCCTGAGGCGCGGTATGGCACGGCGCTTGTGCGGGTCGATGCGAGGCGCAAGTCCGGCCTTATCGAGCGGAGACCGCTCGCTCTCTCTCTGTCTCGTAGCAGCGGCTTTAGTCGCGACGGACGTCATCGGGAAAGCCCGTCGCGGCTGAAGCCGCTGCTGCGGAATACCGGTGCGTTAGGACCTGTTCCGCCGCGCCCGGCAATCGTGGGTTCTCGCAACCGACCTACCGCCCCAGCCGCTCCGCCAGCCTTACCAGCTCGGCCAGCGAGCCGACCTCCAGCTTGCGCATCGCATTGCCGCGGCGCACCTTCACCGTGATCTCGCTGAGCTGCAGCCGCGCCGCCACCTGCTTGTTCAACAGGCCCTGCACCACCAGCTCCACCACCTCGCGTTCGCCGGCGCTGAGCCGCGCCCAGCGCGCCTGCAGTTCCGCCTGCGCCGCATCGGCGGCGCGGCGCGCGCGGTCGCGGGCGATGCCCTGGCCGATCGCGTCGAGCAGGTCCTGGTCGCGGAACGGCTTGGTCAGGAACTCGATCGCGCCGTTCTTCATCGCTTCCACGCTCATCGGGATGTCGCCGTGGCCGGTGATGAAGATGGTCGGCAGCGCCAGCCCGGCCTCGTGCATGTTGCGGTGGAAGTCCATGCCGCTCTGCCCGGGCATGCGGATGTCCAGCACCAGGCAGCTCGGCGCGTCGGCGCGCGGATGCGCCAGGAAGTCGCGGGTCGAGGCGAAGGCGTGCACCTGCAGGTCCACCGAGGCGAACAGGTCTTCCAGCGCGGCGCGGATCGAGGCGTCGTCGTCGATCAGGTACACCACCGGGCGTGCGGTCGCCTCATTCATGGCGTGGCTCCGCCGGCGGTGGGCAGGCACACGCAGAACACCGCGCCGCGCGGCCGCCCGGGTTCGGCCCAGATGCGCCCGCCGCCGGCCTCGACGATGCTGCGGCTGATGCTCAGGCCGATGCCGATGCCGCCCTGCTTGGTGGTCCAGAACGCATCGAACAGATGCGCCTGTGCCTGCGCGGACAGGCCTTCGCCGCTGTCGGCCACGCTCAGCCGCACCGAACGCGCGTCCTCGCGCTCGGTGACGATGCGCAGCGCACGCTGCGCCGGCGGCGTGGCGGCCATCGCCTCGATCGCATTGAGCAGCAGGTTGCCGATCACCTGCTGGATCTGCACCGGGTCGGCCGACACCGGCGGCAGCAGCGCCGACAGTTCGGTGTGCACGCTGACCGCGCTGCGTTCCAGTTCGCCCTGCGACAGCGCCAGTACCTCGGCCACCGCGGCATTGAGGTCGAAGGCGCGCTGCTGCGGCGCCTCGCCCCGGGTCAGGCTGCGCACCCGCGCGATCACCTCGCCGGCACGCTCGGCGTCGGCGAGGATGCGCGCCAGCGCCGCGCGCGCCTTGTCCAGGTTCGGCGGCTGCTGGTCGAGCCAGCGCTGGCAGGCGTTGCCGCTGGTGACGATGGCCGCCAGCGGCTGGTTGACCTCGTGCGCGATCGAGGCGGTCAGGCTGCCCAGGCTGCGCACCCGCGCCAGCCGCAGCAATTGCGCCTGCGCCGCGTGCGCGGCGGCCTTGGCGCGCTCCATGCGCACCGCGATCGAGGCGGTCACCGCCACCACCACGATGCTGATCGCCGAGTTGATCACGCCGACGTGGTAGGCCCCGGCATGCGTGAGATGGAAGCTGAGCACGACCAGCGCCACGCAGATGCCCGCCAGCACGCCCAGCCCGGCCGGGGCCAGCAAGCGCACCGCGCCGAGGATCGCCACGGTGTAGAACAGCGCCGCCGCCACCGCGTAGTCGGTGACCGTGTCGGCGACGAAGATCGCACCCAGCGCCAGGCCCAGCGCGGCCAGGCCGAGCAGGCGGCGGTGCGGCGGCAGCGGCTTGAACCAGGCGATCATCGGCGGCGTGGCGTGGGAGTGACGGGGATAGGCATGACTGGCTCAGGCTTCGGCGCCGGCGTTCCAGAACGCCTGTTGTACACCCGGTTCGCCCTCCAGGCGCTGCACCACCGCATCCAGTTCCTCGGCACGCACCGCGGTGGCGTACAGGGTGGCGGCGATCTCCACGTCCTTCTGCCCGAACGGATGCTGCTCGACCTCGCGCGCCGGGTAGTGCGCCTCCTCCAGCAGTTCGATCAGCCGCTCGCGCACGTCGCCGTGCACCTCGCGCGCGCAGATCGCATAGAACATGTAGGTGGCTTCCAGCGAGGATTCCTTCAGCGGATGCCGGTTGATGCGGTTCACCATCGGCCGCAGCAGGGTATTGCTGAGCAGCACGAACATGGCCGCCAGCACCGCCTCGGCGACCAGCCCGGCACCGGCGCAGGCGCCGACCGCGCCCGACCCCCATAGTGTCGCCGCGGTGTTGAGCCCGGTGACGTTGGCGCCTTCCTTCATGATCGCGCCGGCGCCGAGGAAGCCGATACCCGAGACCACGTAGGCCACCACCTGCACCGCACCCTGGGTGCCGCCGTGGATCTCGAACAGGCGGTCGCCGAGCGAGACGAAGATCGCCGCGCCGACCGCGACCAGGGTGTTGGTGCGCAGCCCGGCGGTGCGCTGGCGCACCTGGCGTTCGAAGCCGATGATCGCGCCGAGCACGAAGGCGGCGGTGAGGCTGACCAGGGTGTCGAGCAGCGAGCCGAGATTGAACAGACGCAGTGCTTCCATCAGGGCGCGTTCCGGTAGGTGGGGGGGAGCGAGCATGGCGGCTCCGGGGAAGGAGTGAGCGGATGCGGGTGGCGCATGATGCCGGGGCAAGATGGCATCCGATACCGCGGCGGCAGGTGTGCGCGGCTCAGCGCACCCCGGGCCACCAGGCCAGCGCGGCATGCCGCCAGTGTGTGGCCGGAACGCTCACCCCGGCCTCGTGCAGGCGCCGTTGTGCCGCATGTGGCAAGCGCGCACGGACGCGGATGCGGTCGGCGACGGACAGCAGCGACAGCGCATCGGCCATCACCCGCGGCGACTGCGCGGACAGGGCCAGGGCGAAGGCGCGGGCGCCATGGGCGGCGAGCAGATGGCGCAGCGCCTCGGTGCGGCGCATGGCGACCGCGGCGCGCAGCGCGCGCTGCAGGCCGCGCTGCAGGCGGAACCGGCGGGAGAACAGCGAGAACAGGAACATGACGACCTCCTTGCGGCGTGTGGCCGGCAAGGACGTCGCAGCGTGTGCGCGGCGTGCGTCTTCCGGCTCAGCGCCGGGCAGCGACCAGGCGAGGGAAACGGCGGGGGAATGCGGCGCTGATGCCGCGTCGATGCGGATCGGGGTCCATGCTCGCCTCCGGTATCAGGGGAACGGATCGCGCGGTGCGCGACGCCTGGCGCGGTCGGATGCCGCGGTACCGCACACTGGCCGGGCCAGGAGCGGGTGGCGCAAAGCTTGGCATGCGGCCCAGGTGTGCACCAGCCTGCATGAGGCCATGACGGCGATACCAAGGTATATCCGGTCTGGTCCGCCTGCCGGCGCGTGGCGCAGCGATTGAGACGCGGCCGGCTACACTGGCCGCATGCAGAACGATGCCCATTTCCTGATCCTCGCCGGCCTGTTGTGCGCCGTCATCGCCCTGTTGCTGGCCGTGTTGCTGCGGCGGGGCAACCACGCCGCGCTGGAGGCGGCCCTGCGCGAGGAGCAGCGCAGCGGTCGCGGCGAACTGCGCGAGCAGCTCGACAGCCTGGCGCGGCAGCAGGACGCGCGCAGCGAAGGCTTCGCCCGCAATCTGGCGGATCTGTCCACCCGCACCGACCAGCGCCTGGACCTGCTGCGCGAAGCCCTCACCGAGGACGCGCGGCGCGGCCGGGTCGAGGCCGGCGCCGCGCAGCAGCGCATGGCCGAGTTGCTGAGCCAGCGCCTGGTCGAGATCCGCGGCCAGCTCGACGCCTTCGGCCAGCAGCAGGACGCACGCATGGCCCAGTTCGGCCAGCAGCAGGCCGAGCTGATCGCGCGCATCGACGCGCAGCTGGGCGCGTTGCGCGAGGCCCTGATCGAGGATGCGCGCAAGGGCCGCCAGGAAGGCGCGGACGCGCAGCAACGCTTCGCCGACACGCTCGGCCAGCGCCTGAGCGACCTGGTCCAGCGCAACGAGCAGCGGATGGGCGAGATGCGCGCTACCCTGGAGGAGCGGCTGAAGGAACTGCAGGCCGACAACGCGGCCAAGCTCGAGCAGATGCGCGGCACCGTCGACGAAAAGCTGCAGACCACCCTCAACACGCGCCTGGATGCCTCGTTCAAGCTGGTCTCCGAACGGCTCGAGCAGGTCCAGCGCGGCCTGGGCGAGATGCAGCAGCTGGCCACCGGCGTCGGCGATCTCAAGCGCGTGCTGAGCAACGTCAAGAACCGCGGCGGCTGGGGCGAGGTGCAGCTGGAGAACATCCTCGAGCAGACCTTGACCCAGGAACAGTACGCGCGCGGCGTGCGGGTGCGCCCGGAGCGCAACGAAATGGTCGATTTCGCGGTGCGCCTGCCCGGCCGCGGCCACGAGGACACGCCGGTGTGGCTGCCGATCGACGCCAAGTTCCCGCGCGAGGACTACGAGCGCCTGCTCGACGCGCAGGAGCAGGGCGATCCGGAACTGGTGCAGGCGATGGGCGTGCAACTGGAGCGCGCGATCCGGGTGCAGGCCAAGTCGATCGGCGACAAGTACATCGCCCCGCCGCACACCACCGACTTCGCGGTGATGTTCCTGCCCACCGAGGGCCTGTACGCCGAGACCCTGCGCCGCCCCGGCCTGGCCGACCTGCTGCAGCGCGAGCACCGCATCGTCGTCGCCGGGCCGACCACGATCACCGCCCTGCTCAACAGCCTGCAGATGGGCTTCCGCACGCTCGCCATCGAAAAGCGCTCCAGCGAGGTGTGGGGCGTGCTGGCGGCGGTCAAGAGCGAGTTCGGCAAGTTCGCCGGCATCCTGGAAAAGGCCGAGAAGCAGATCAGCACCGTCGGCAAGAGCCTGGGCGAGGCCAGCCGCAAGACCCGCACCATCGAACGCCGCCTGCGCGGCGTCGAGACCCTGGCCGACGCGCAGGCCGCGCCGCTGCTGGAACTGTCGCTGCCGCTGGACGATGCCGATGCGGAAGAGGCGGCAGGCGACGACCGGGAGTGAGGGCTTGCGGTGCGCGGCGGCGGTGCGGCGAGTCGGGATGGCAAGGCACCGTGGCGGTTACGTCGACGCGAGATGGCGTGCGACCAGCACGCGCCATGTTGGATGCAGCGCCGCGACCTGGACGGGCCAGCGCGGCCGCTTCGTACGCGCGCGCTGTACAGATGGCGCAGCATGCGGGTGTCCTGGTCTTGCCTGCAGTGTCGATGCGATTCGACATCGCGGATGCGTTGTCGTCTCCAGGCCGCTCGCCTGCTCGCCCGCTGGCCGATACGCGCGCTGCCGATCACGACGAGAGGCACATGTGTAGCGGCGGCTCTTGTTTCTTCTGCGGCAGTCGCGAGCAGGTGTTGCGGACGCGCTGTCGCGGCTGAAGCCGCTCCTGCGGGATCACATGATCCGCAGCAAAAGCGGGTGTTACGTGCCTGCACAGGCTAGCTGTCGGTGCGCTGAGTCACGCGGTCACGGCGCTGCGCATGCTGCGCCGGCAGCGACTATGCTGGCGCTCTCTTTCGATCGAGGTAATGCCCCATGTCCGAGTCGTTGACCGCCATTCCGCTGACCCGCATCGATGGCCAGCCGGCCACCCTCGCCGCGTTCGAGGGCAAGGTGTTGCTGATCGTCAACGTCGCCTCCAAGTGCGGCCTCACCGCGCAGTACGCGGGCCTGGAAGCGCTGTACCGCGAGAAGCAGGCCGCCGGCCTGGAAGTGCTCGGTTTCCCGGCCAACGACTTCAAGGGCCAGGAGCCGGGCAGCGAGGAGGAGATCCAGCAGTTCTGCCAGCTCACCTACGATGTGACCTTCCCGATGTTCGCCAAGATCGCGGTCACCGGCGAGGACACGCATCCGCTGTACCGCGCGCTGATCGCCGCGCAGCCGCAGACCGAGGGCGAGGGCCCGATGCGCGAGAAGCTGGCCGGTTACGGCATCGAGCCGAATCCGGCGCCGGGCGTGCTGTGGAATTTCGAGAAGTTCCTGGTCGGCCGGGACGGCCAGGTCCGCGCGCGCTTCGCTCCGGACGTTACCGCCGAGGATCCGCGCCTGCGCGCGGCGATCGACGCGGCGCTGGCGTAACGGCGCGCGGCGCCATCTGGCTGTGCTTGGACGAGCTGAAGGTGTGTTTCGGCGTCTAGGTAGTTGGTGAACGAGCCGGAGAGGTGATCGATGTCCTCGTTGGCCGGCGTCGCTTGTTGCGGCTGGAGCCGCTCCTACGCAAGGCGTGCAGCATCGAAACCGTTGCCGTTGCCGTTGCCGTTGCCGTTGCTTTGGCTGTTGCTTGGCATTAGCTGTTGTTTGGCTTTGGCTTTGGCTTTGGCTTTGGCTGTTGCCCTGGCTTTTGATTTACCGGGTTCCCTTCCGAAGCGGCGGCCATCGCGGGGAAATACCCGAAGGGCGGCGTACATGGATGTACGCCGTCCGCGGCAGGGCAGGGCTCGCCGGAAAAAGGCGAAGCACTGCTTCGCCCCGGCGGGCGGGCTGGCGCCGTGAGGCGACTGCCCCGGACTTGGCTGCGAAGCAGCCAAGCCCCTTCCGCGGATCCCCGTGATGGACGCGGACCCGGAGCGCGCAGCGCGGAGGGCGCGAGGCAGGGCGCGCTTTCTTTTGGTTACCTTTTCTTTGCGCGAGCAAAGAAAAGTAACTCGCCCGTCAGGGCGAAAGCCTTTAGAGCTTTTGCTGTTGCTACTGCTGTTGATTGAAGTTTGTCTATCGGCCGAGAAGATCTATAGGAGCGGCTTCAGCCGCGACACACATGATTGGTGATGCCTGTCGAGGCGTAAGCCGCTTGTGTCAAATAAGGGTCTATCGTTGTAGGTGAGAGCGGAGTGCGGCAGGCCGTTTAGCCGCAGTGCCAGCAAGCACGAGTAGGAGTCAGCGCCGCCGCACTCCGGTTCTCCTGCCTGACAAGCCCGAACAGTTGCCCGAGTGACGAGCTCGAACTCCACAAGCATGGGCATCGGCAGGAGCGCTCTCGTCCATGAGTCTACTGCGGAGAACGTCTATGCGGCGCCATGTCGGGATCGATGTATCCAAGGCCGAGCTGGTCATTCATGTCCTGCCGGACGAGCAGGCCTGGACCCAGCCCAATACGCCACAGGGGCAGCGTGCGCTGGCCCAACGGCTGGCTGGGGTGGACTGCGAGCGGATCGTGCTGGAAGCCAGTGGCGGGTTCGAACAAGCCGTGGTGCAG
>NZ_NQYT01000054.1:0-13710 GCF_009192935.1 Xanthomonas sp. LMG 12461 | reverse complement strand
TTCAGATGTGTATAAGGGACATGTCCATGAACAAGGATGCGATCCACCAGCAGGGCTCGACCGCGAGGGCTCAAACGGGCATGTTTATGCAGGTTCATCCGGGGCTCCTGGGGGCTGGGTTGGCTTGGTAACCCCCATCTTCCAGAGATGCCCCGGATGAACAACCTACTGAGAGATCACAGCTAGCCGCCCAGCACAACAGGCGCTCCCAGCGAAAAAAGACCAAGTACGAAATCCGTCCTTACTCATCCCCAGCCAGGAACCAAACAGGCTTGAGCGGCAGACGCGCCCGTGCGACGTCGTCGAGCTGCGCATAGTGCTCCGTCCACAACCCAAGCAGCTTGCGCGCATCGATCAGGCTGATCCGCCGATGCGACTGCCGCGCCTCGTAGTCCGCATCCTTGGTGAAGCCGGACAGAGCTACGAACAGACCCACGTCGCCCTCGCCGAGGACGGCCATGAAGCTGCGCAGACCCATCACGTCGATGCGCGGAGAGTTGGCGTTGCGCTTGACCTGCACTTTGATGCGCGGCGGCCGAGTGCCGAGCGGGTCGTTGTAGGCGATGATGTCGGTGCCGCCGTCCTTGCCGGGCGGGGCGATCCAGGCGACGTGGTAGCCCATCGCCTTCAGCAGCGAGCCGACCAGTTCCTGGAAATCGTAAGGCGGCATCGCCGCCAGATACGCCTCGATCTCGGTCCAGGCCATCTCCTCGGCTTCTTCCAGGGTGATGGTGGCCGAACCTTCGCCGAGTTCTTCCTCTCCTTCCTCGTCCTCGACGGGGTCCGGCTGGGCGCTCTTCCATTTGCGGTAGAGCTGGCCGACCGCGCGGGTGAACTGCTCGGGGTCGGGGTAGGTCTGCAAGGCGGCCTCGCCGTCGGGCGTCAGGGTCCAGATGCCCTTGTCCTTGACCAGCCAACCGGCCTTCACCGGCGCTACGGTGCTGAAGCGCACGATCTTCTCGAAACGGCGGCCGCCGGTCTGGTAGTCCCCTGCCTCGTACTCGGTCATCGTGACCTGCTTCGCCAGCACCTCCAGCACATCGCTGGCCCGCATCCCCTCCGGCTGCGCCTTGAGGATCTGGAACAGCATGCGGATCAGCTCGCCTTTGCGGCGCTTGGTGATGTTGGCCATCGGCTCTCCATGTCTGCGGTGTATTGGCGCGGGGCGCAGGTGCAATGATAGCTGCCTTCGCATCGCTCGAACTTCCAGCCAGGCTTCGCCGTACACGTGTGCTGTCGAAGCGGAAGCGTCTGCTGCACCCTCATGTCCCGAGGATCCGGACACAGATATGCGACAAGATCCTTAACTTTGCAGCTTCGTGTTGCAGTCGGGCACCGCACAGGCGCCTCTAGCGCTATGATCCGGCAAGCTTCGCCTCAGTGGCTGGCCTTTACGCCTACTGACTCAATTCAACCCATGTATTGCGAGGATGCGATGGACCGCGGACTGCAAGAAGAAACGGTGGATCGGCTGCGGCGGACGGTGGAGAGGCTGGCGCGTTCCGTAGGCACACCAGACTGGGGATCCTCATTGGCCGACGTTGCCAGGGAAGTCGCAGCTGCGTCATCTGCTGCGCTACCGAGTAGCGATCACCCATTGCATCAACGTGCTGTCACAGACCTTTCCACTCTTCAGGAGACGCTCTCCGAGGTCGTGGTCACCATGAGCGATCCGCAGCGCTTTCAGACGCTGCTCGCTTCGAAGGGGCAGATACCAGAAGTGATGCAGCAGCATCTTGCACTGATGGAGGCGCTGGATCGTGCGCTCGGCTGCATCGTGGGACTCATGCAATACGACGTCCGCGACCGCTACCTGCTCGATTCAGAAGACGGCTTCATGATCTCAAGCGGCAGCATGAGCTATGGACGCAGCCGCTTTAGAGGTCGAGCGCGCTAGCCGTTCGCCACGCCCTGTCAACACCAAACACAAGGATTGCCCATCCTGGGCAGTGAGCACGGGCCATGAACCCGATGCTATCGCCGCGTTGTAGCCATACAAGGAGACGTAATCGTGACATCGAGAATGCGTCCATTATTTCCTATTGGCGCCCTGCTCATAGCAGGTTTCGCCATGCCAGTGCCATCCCACGGGACGAATGTCGAGTCCAAGACGTTTCCCGAGCCAGCGCTCCTGGACAAGGCAACTCAATTTTCCGATCAGTTAGTGCGAGAGCGACCTGAACTTCAGCTCCTTCTCAACAAGCTCGGCCTGCGATACCTGCATCAGCTCGACCCTGATACGGTCTACCAGCTCAATACGCGTACAGGCGAGCTGACACGATTGAGCCGCGCACAAGCCGCGTCAGGGAAGGACGCCAGCCCAGCGGGAATCTTTTGGGGATTCGGCACTCCCGCAGTGCGCATCTCCGGTGGAACCAGCATCAATGGCGAGGCCAGCACCACCGTGACTTGCCCGTTTTCGGCCCAGACCGCGGAAGTCAGTGGCTTTATGGCCTCCACCGTCTCCCGCGACCCAGTGGCGGGCGTACGCAACGGCACGCTCGTCATCGACAATGCCCTGGACAGCAAGGCGCAGGTGAATTTCAGCATCCTGCGCTTGGCCGGCGGTGCACGCAATTCTGCCAACCGCACCACCCTGGAGTCCGTCCACACCGGCAGTTGCGGCGATGAAGTCCGAGTCAACACCCTGGTGACCACATGGCCGCCAAATCGCGTAGAACTGGCGATCGACGATACGGGGTCCATGGACACGCAACTCAGTGGCGTTAAGTCGGCGCTCGCCAGCTTTGTGGAGAACAACAATAGCGGTGAGCAACAGCGCGCCACGTCGTATGAGTTGATCAGCTTCAAGGATGCGCCGACGCTACGGCTCCCCAATACCGAAGATACTGCCGCCGTGATCAATGCCGTGCAAGGACTCACCGCGAGCGGTGGAGACGACTGCCCAGAAGACTCGTTGGGTGCGGTCTCCCTTGCGCTTTCGCGTCTCGGAGAGGATGAGGACTCCGAAGGATCAGTGATTCTGGCTACGGATGCTTCGCCGCACTCCGGCGACGTCGATGGCTTGATTGCCCAAGCCCGCGCCAATGGAACACGTGTACATGTGTTGCTGTCGGGTGATTGCGTGGCCAGCGCGACCGGACGAACTCGGGCTGCAAACGGAAATAGCAACGAGTCCATTGCGGCAACCCCGTCCTCCCGCGACGTATTCTCGCGGATTGCACAAGAAACCGGAGGCTTGTACTTCTATGCGCCAAACGCCACCTCTGAGGTTTACGCAGATCTTCTTGGAGAGATCTTCCAAAGTGTGGCGGAGGGAATTACCACGCTTGAACCAGCCGTACCACTGACCGGCTTGGAAGGCGCAGCGGGCAGCGACAGCTTGTTCCGCGTGGAAGTTCCGACCGGCACAAGCAACTTGCGTGTATTGAGCTACGGCGGCACTGGCAATGTGTCGCTCTACATGAAGCGCGGAAAGATCCCCACTGTCACGGACCATGACATGTTTTCTACACGTCCTGGCAACAACGAGACACTGAACCTCGCTGCGCCTGTCGCTGGCACCTACTACATCAGGCTGAGAGGAGAATCGGCGTACACCCGCGTTTCACTGCAAGCCAGAGTAACCAAATAGAGCGTCCTTTCTCATCAAAAGGAGAAGGCACAATGGGCCTTCTCCACTTATTACCACGAGACTGCATCCTCTTCCCTGCGTGACGCACACACCGATGCCGAAGGTCCGCGCACCACGAAACGGAGCCATACAAGATTGTATGAAGAAGCGCGGCCAAGTGCTTACAAGCTACTGCTGCAGTAGCAACGTCCTTATCGAACTCCATTAGCCAGTGCATCTTCAGAACACGCGGCCGGCTTGAGATCGAGCAGAAGCAGGCCACGTCTCCTTGGCCGGTAGCAGGCAGGCCCACGACAACAGGATCTGCGCCCGGCTGCACGTTGCGAATCACGCCGCCCCCTACCCCACCACAAACACCACTCCATCTCCTCCGCCCCCCGTCTGCCGCAGCCGGCCTTCCGCCTCCAGTGTCTCCAGCGACACATCGGCGCCGAGATCTGTGGCCACACCGTCCAACGTCAGCCCCACCCAACGATCGCGGCCGGCATGCTTGGCGCGGTACAGGGCGGCGTCGGCAATGCGCAGGCTCAGCGGCCAGTCGCCACCGGGGTGGGCGGGAAACAGGCTCACGCCCATCGACACGGTGAGGGCGATGCGGCCGGTCGGGCGCACCAGGGGGTCGGCCTGCAGGCGTTCGCGCAGGCGGCGGAACAGGCGCGTAGCGTCGGCCAGAGTGCCACCGGGGCAGATCCACAGGAACTCTTCCCCACCCCAGCGGGCGATGATGTCCGAGCTGCGTGCACACTCGCGCAGCAGATCGCCCAGTCGTATCAGGGCGTGGTCGCCGCCTTCGTGACCGTGCAGGTCGTTGACGCGTTTGAAGTGGTCGATGTCCAGCAGGGCGATCAGCAGCGGTTCCTGCGTGCGCTCGGGCGTCGCTGCAGCCTCGCGCGCCTGCAGCCAGGCGGTGACGTAGCGGCGATTGCGCAGGCCGGTGAGGGCGTCTTCCTCGCTCTGGCGACGGATAGTGGCGGCGAGCTGTTCCAGTTCGCGGTGCTGCGCCTGGATCTCCTCGTTCTTGCGCGCCAGTTCCGCGTTGATGCGCCGACGCGCACGGCCTTCGCGCACCTTGAACAGGAAAAAGCCGGCCAGCGCCAGCAGTGCGGCGAGTAGACCGTAGAGCACGCTGCGCTGGCGCTGCGCGCGCGCCTGCAGTTGCGCATACGCCGTCTGTTCGGCGGCACGGGTGCGGGCAAGTGCGGCAAGTTCGCTGTTCTTGCGCGCCAGGTCCACCGCCGATTCGAGCTCGGCGATCCGGGTCTTGGATTCGACGTTCACCGCCTTGTCGTTGACCGCCTTGTACTCGCGCATGAGGGCAAGCGCCTCGCGGTCGCGGCCGAGTGCGTCGAGGTTGTCGATCATGCGCGGGTACAGTTCCAGCCGCCGGGGGACGTTGTCCCATTGCGTGAACATCTGCCGCGCGCGCTCGAACGCGGCGGCCGCGGCGTCGCGTTGGCCGAGATCGGCCAGCACGTTGCCGAGCGTGGAATAGACGATGCCTCCCTCGCCATGGTCGCCACCTGGCGCCGCCCCCTCCAGCATCGCGGCCGCTTCGCGCAAGAAGGGCAACGCCTCGCGCGGACGATGCTGCAGCGCGAGTACGTTGCCCAGGTTGTTCAGCAATCCGATCAGCGACGTCTTGCCATCGGCACGTCCCGCCGCCAACGCCTGCCGGTAGATCGCTTCGGCGCGTTGCAGTTCGTTTGCGCCCTGATAGGCCGTGCCCAGGTTGTTGAGTATGTCCGCGCGCGTCAGGTCCTTGTACGGCATCGCATCGTAGGCAGCGAGCGCACGCTGGCCGTAGGCGATCGCCTTTTTCCATTCGTGGGCATAGATGAACACGCCGGTGGCGTTGTGCAGCATGGAGACGTCATCGGGCTTGCCCAGCGCCTTGACCACACGCTCCGCCTCGAGCAGGGCGGCGATGGCATCGGGCATGCGCCCCTGCTGAGCCGACACCAGGAACACGGTCTGGTTGGCCTTGTACTCCACCGGATCCGGATGCCGACGTACTCTGGACAATGCGATGCGGGCGACCCGCAAGGCGTCGTCCTGCGCACCCATCTTGTAGTAGGAGCGGGCCAGCAGTCGCCACAGCTCGGCGATGTGCGGGTCGTGCGGCAGCTCCGTTTCCAGCCGCCGCATCTCGCCTTCGAGCTGCGCGATGCGGAGCGCGTCGCGCGGCCGCCAGATCTCGGCATTGAGTTGCGTGAACAGGCGCACCCGCTGTTGCGGCGACAACGGCTGGGCGAGCAGCGCCGAGCCGATGGAGACCACCCTGTTCGGCTGGCCCGCGGCGGCGGCCGCATCGACCAGTTCCAGGCCGAGCGCGATCGAGCCTTGCTTGTCGGCCGCGGCGTCCCAGGCCGGCATGCCCATCTGCAGCGCGGCCGCCGGGTCTGCGGCACGCACCGCCGCCACGCAGGCCGGCACCGCCTGCGCCGGTGCGCACCGCTGCATCGCGGCCGCGTGCGCCACCGCGGACGACACCAGCACACTCCCGCACAGCAGCATCCTGAGCGACTGCAAGATCAAGCGACTGCGCACTGCCGTTCTCCCCAAGATGCCGCGGCACACGCCGGATCCGTGAATGCGGCGGATATCGTCGCACTCTGGTCCCACGCACGCCGTTGCCAGCGTGCAACAACGCCGACCCGTGCAAGGCTATCGGCCACACGGGCGATTTCTTGAGCTCTATCCCATGCAAGAGGCCACGTTACTCACGCTACGCCTGCACGCGCCTGCGCCAGGGCGCACCGCGATCAGCCCATCTCCCACCGGGAGAGGGGTTGGGGTGAGGGTCCGAGCACGCAGCACATCCATGCATCCCCCAACTCCGCCCCCCCCCCCAAGTCCCATCACAGCGGCGTCAGCTGCCTGAGCTGCGCGTCATCGGGAAACGCACGCACGCGGTACCGCGGCGGATACAACGGCGGCTGCGGCTCCATCAGGTCGCCGAACGCGGCAACAGCCTCGTCCCAGGACACCAGGACGACCGCTTCCTCCTCGGCGTCGTCGCGCGGGACGACCAGGGCGATCCGGTCGGCTCTGGGCAACAACGTATCGACGCCCTTGGTCCAGGTGCAGAGCGAAAACTGCCGCGCGCCGTCGTCGCGCTCCTGGTAGACGCTGAACGATGCGACGAAGATGTCCTGCTCGGTCGCGTCGTGGAGCTTGTCCAGCGCCGCCTTCTGATCGGCATAGGCAGGCGCGTCCAGCAGCCGGCGCAGGTCCGCCTGGCGCTGGCGATGCTCGGGCGACGCCAGCGCGAACGGCACCATGCGGCGCGCCTCGTCGTAGGTGAACACCAGCGCGGAGACGTTGCGGCCCTGCGCGGCCGCTTCCACGCTCAGTTCCAGCATCGCGCCGATGGCGGCGGCGTCCCGGTCGCCCACCACCAGCAGGCAGTCGCGCGCCGGCAGCATGAACAGCGGATTGCCTGCCACCGGAACGCGATACAGCACGTCGGGCAGCAAGGCGCGGCTGGTGTCGTAGGCATCCTGCCACGCGCCGCGGAATACGCCCGGTGCGACTTCGACGAAATGGTCGGCGGTCGCGTCACGCAGATTGTCGCGGGCGATCGCCAGGCCTTCGTCCAGGGTGATCCCCCATGCCGCGCGCGGCCCCTGGAATAGCGTGGAGATCGTGTCGGGCAGATCCAGCGCCAGCAGCTCGACGCAATCCTCGGCGATGTCGCGCCATGCATATGGGAATGGCGCATCGAGGCCTTTCTCCAGCAGGTGCTCCAGCCGCAGCTCCTCGAACATGCCGCGATTGCGGATCACCGGCATCAGCGTCGCGCGCACCTCGTCGAATGTCTTTTCCCGGCCACTCTCTTCCTGCGCGTTGAGCGAGGACGTCACATAGGCGCGCAATGCCTCGGCGCGGCCTTTGCGCGTCGCGGCCCTGTAGGCCTGATAGGCGTTGTGCAGATAGATGGTGTAGCCATTGCCGCCGACCAGTCGGAACGCGTCGGGCTGATAAACCAGATCCTCGCGATAGCCCCGCGCGCGCAGGGCGTCGGTGTACAGCCTGGCGAAGGCGTCGGGGCTGGGCGTGCGGCGGAACAGCGTGTCGAACAGTGCAGCGAACATCGGCGGTCGTCCTTGTCGAGTGGCGGCATGCGGGCGCCGCGCGGAATGCTAGCGCAGCTTTGCGGCAGCCGCAGATGGACGCGGACTGCAGAGTCCGCAACGGCACTCCGGCAACTCCGATTGCATCGAGCACCCAGAAAGCGCGCGCACGCTGCTCGGTCAGCTGTCCCTCCCACGTGCATGCACGGCGCACCGCATTACGCGTATCAGTGTGCGGCGCGAAATAAAAAGCCCCGCTGTCGCGGGGCTTTCTGGAGACTCGGCACTTCCTTCTCCCGCATGCGGGAGAAGGAGTCGCGTGCTGCCCGCCTCAGGCGAACGGATCCTGCAGCACCATGGTGTGTTCGCGGTCCGGACCGGTGGAGACGATCGAGATCGGGCAGCCGGCCAGTTCCTCCAGCGCACGCAGGTAGGCGCGGGCGGCGGGCGGCAGTTCGTCCCACACGGTGATGCCGTGGGTGTTCTCGCTCCAGCCCGGGAACTCCAGGTACACCGGGGTGCACTCTTCCCAGCCCTGCGCGTCCAGCGGCGCGTATTCGGTGCGCTTGCCGCGGTATTCGTAGGCGATGCACACCTTCAGCTTCTCCATGCCGTCCAGCACGTCGAGCTTGGTGATGCACAGGCCGGAGATGCCGTTGATGGCCACCGCGCGCTTGAGCGCGACGATGTCCATCCAGCCGCAGCGGCGCGGACGGCCGGTGGAAGCGCCGTACTCGGCGCCGCGGTCGCGGATGCCCTGGCCGATCTCGTCGTCCAGTTCGGTCGGGAACGGGCCGCCGCCGACGCGGGTGGCGTAGGCCTTGGCGATGCCCAGCACGTAGTCGATGTCCTGCGCGCCCACGCCGGTGCCGGCCAGTGCGCCGCCGACAGTGGTGTTGGAACTGGTGACGTAGGGATAGGTGCCGTGGTCGATGTCCAGCAGCGCACCCTGCGCGCCTTCGAACAGCACGCGCTTGCCCTGCTTGCGCAGGTCGTGAAGGATGCCGGCGACGTCGGACTTCATCGGCTGCACGTACTCGCCGAAGGCCAGCGCTTCGTCGAAGGTCTTCTGGAAGTCGACCGCTTCCACGCCCAGGTACTTGGTCAGCACGAAGTTGTGGTAGTCCAGCGCGGTGCGCAGCAGCTCTTCCAGCTGCGGCGGGTAATGCAGGTCGGCGACGCGGATGCCGCGGCGCGCCACCTTGTCTTCGTAGGCCGGGCCGATGCCGCGGCCGGTGGTGCCGATGGCCTTGCCGCCGGCGGCCTTCTCGCGGGCCTGATCCAAGGCGATGTGGTACGGCATGATCAGCGGCGCGGCCGGCGAGATCTTCAGGCGCGACCGCACTTCCACGCCGGAGGTCTCCAGCTCCTCGATCTCCTTGCGCAGCGCGGCCGGGGAGATCACCACGCCGTTGCCGATCAGGCACAGCGCATCGTCGCGCAGGATGCCGGACGGGATCAGGTGCAGGACGGTCTTCTTGCCGTTGATGACGAGGGTGTGGCCGGCATTGTGGCCGCCCTGGAAACGCACGACGGCACCGATTTCCTCGGTGAGCAGATCGACGATCTTGCCTTTGCCTTCATCGCCCCACTGGGCGCCGAGCACGACAACTGACTGACCCATGGCTGGGTAACTCCTGGTTTGCTGCGCGACCGTCGGGGCCACGCGGATGTGGTGGCCGTGCGGGGACCGGCCGACACCGGTGCGGCCGCTCCATCGGGGAGCGTCCAGGCGGCGGCAGGACCCATACACGGAAAAAGCCGGTCGAGACGCTCGCGTGGAGCGGGCCCGGCCGGCTTTTGTGCATTATCCGGGTTTTGGGTGGCGGTCACCACCCCTTCCCCTGCCGCGTTCAGCGACCTGCCCATCGGGCACGATCGGGATGCGGTCAGGCGCGAACCCACAGCAAGGCCATCAATCCCACCGCCAGGGCTACGCCGCCAGCGATCCGCAACTGCGTGACCGGCATGGCCAGCATCTGCTGCACCATCCGCTTCCAGGCCTCCGGCGCGACCAACAGGATCAGACCTTCGAAGACGACGACCAGGCACACCGCGGCGATCAGATCGTGCATGGGGGTCTCGGCAAGCGGGGATGGGCGGGCCGCGTCGACGCTGAAGCGGCTTGATCGTTCAGGAGCGGCTGAAGTGGCGCAAGCCTTCCCGGTGAAACCCGTCGCGACTGAAGTCGCTCCCACAAAGGCTTCCTGCGCCGGGTACCGGCGTCTGCAACCGGCCATCCTGTACGTCGTCAGAGACCGGGGACCCGCCTTTGCGAATCCCCAATCCCGACTCCCCAATCCCGCCCTCAGCGATCGCTCTTGAGGTATTGCAGGAACGGATCGTTCTTGTCGAGCACGATCACGCCGTTGCCGTCGGCCATGGCGCCGCGGTAGGCCTCCAGGCTACGGTAGAAGGCGTAGAACGACGGGTCGGCGGAGCCGGCCTTGCCGTACACGCTGGCGGCCTCGGCATCGCCTTCGCCGCGCAGCTTCTGCGCGTCGCGCTCGGCCTCGGCGACCAGCACCGTGCTCTCGCGGTCGGCCTGGGCGCGGATGGTCAGTGCCTGCTCCTCGCCTTCGGCGCGCAGCTTGGCCGCTTCCTGCTTGCGCTGCGCGCGCATGCGTTCGTACACGTCGGTGATCACCTGGCTGTCGGTCGGCAGGTCGATCTGCTTGATGCGCAGGTCGACGATCTGCATGCCCAGGGTCTTGCTGGCCGCGTTGATCGCCACCAGCTGCTTGGCGATCAGTTCGCTGCGGTCGCCGGACACCAGCTGCTGCAGGGTGCGCGAGTTGATCTGGTTGCGCAGCGAGTCGGTGATGATCGGCGCCAGCAGGCTGTTGGCCACCTTCTCGTCGCCGCCGGTGGTGGCACGGTAGAAGGCGCGCACGTCGGAGATGTAGCCGATGGCGAAGAAGCTGACGCTGACGTCCTTCTGCTCGGCGGTGAAGTAGCGCGCCGGGTTGGTGTCGATCACCTGGAAACGGCGGTCGAACATACGTACCGACTCGACCAGCGGCACCTTGAAGTGCAGGCCCGGCTTGAGATCGGCACGCACCACGCGGCCCAGGTTCAGCACCATCGCCGCCTTGTCCTCGGGCACCACGAACACCGAGCTGAGCAGCGCAAACAGCGCGACGACGGCAATGCCCGCCCACAATGACAGTTTCATCGCTGGATCTCCTCACGGCCGGTCGGGCGCGGCGTGCGCTCCGGGTTGCGGACACTCTCGGCCGAACTGCTGCTCAACGCCGGCATCAACACGTCCTGCGGCACCGTCGGCAGCGACGTGGTCGCCGCCGGCGGCGTCGCCGCGGCCGGCGCCTTGCTGTCGGCCGGCATCGGCACGTAGATCAGCTGGCGGCCGTCGCCGCCGATGACCTTGCGGTTCTCCGCCAGCACCTGCTGGATCGTCTCCAGCCACAGCCGCTTGCGGGTGACCTCCGGCGCGTTCTGGTACTGCTGCTGCAGCAGGGTGAAGCGCTCGGCGTCGCCCTGCGCGCGGGCGATCGCCGCTTCCTTGTAGCCTTCGGCGACGGTACGGGTGCGTGCGGCCTGGCCGCGCGCCTCCGGCACCACCTTGGCGGCGTAGGCCTGGGCCTCGTTGATCAGCCGCTCCTTGACCTGCTGGGCGCCGTTGACCTCGTCGAAGGCCGATTTGACTTCCTCCGGCGGACGCGCGTCGGGCAGGGTCAGGCCGGTCACGATCAGGCCGGTGTGATAGGCCTTCAGCGCGGCCTGCAGGCGCTCGCGCGCGGCCACGGCCATCGGCCCGCGGTTGTTGAGCACCGTATTGAGATCCGAGCGGCCGATCTGTTCGCGCACCGCGCTCTGCGCGGCCTGCTCCAGCACCAGGTCGGCGTTGCGCGCGCCGAACACGTAGGTGCGCGGGTCCTCGACCCGGTACTGCACGTTGAGCGAGACGTTGACGATGTTCTCGTCGCCGGTCAGCACCGGCAGCTGGCTGTCGAAGGTCTTGATGCGGGTGGCATCGACCTTGCGCACGGTCTCGATCGGCCACGGCAGCTTGAAGTTCGGGCCCGGCTGCAGGATCCGCGAGAACTGGCCGAAGCGCAGCACCACGCCGCGCTGCTGCTCGCCGATCAACTGGAAGCTGCTGAACAGCAGCACCAGCACCACCGCACCCAGGACCCAGCGGCCGATGCCGCCGCCATCGCCGAACAGGTCCTTCAACGGACCCGGCAACCCGCCCCACCTGCCTCCCCCATTGCCGCCACGCGGCGGCCAGGGACCGCGCCCGTGATTGTCGGGGCCGTCTCCGCCCTTGCCGCCAGGTGTGTTCCAGGCCATGCATGCTCCAAGAAGGAAGGTGGCGCCGCGTCGGTCACGCGCCGGTCACCGGATAATGAGTCGCCGATTCTACAAGATGGGGCAGACCCGCCGTTTCGAAAGGGTATCTTGGTGCATTCCTGCGTGCCGACCAAGGTGTTCCATGTCCGTTCCCGCCCAGTTCTCCGCCTTCCGCATCCACCAGGACGCCAGCGGCTACCACGCCGGCCTCGCCCCGCTGTCGCTGGACCAGCTCAGCGACGGCGAGGTGGTGATCCGCGCCGCCTGGTCGTCGGTGAACTTCAAGGACGCGCTGGCCGGCACCGGCCAGGGCAAGATCCTGCGCCGCTTCCCGCTGGTCGGCGGCATCGACGTGGCCGGGCACGTGGTCGCCTCCCGCGACCCGGCGTTCAAGGAAGGCGACGCGGTGCTGGTCACCGGCTGCGGCCTCAGCGAGACCCGCGACGGCGGCTACAGCGACTACGTGCGCCTGGAGTCCAAGTGGGTGGTGCCGCTGCCGGCCGGGCTGAGCCTGCGCGAGAGCATGGTGCTGGGCACCGCCGGCTTCACCGCGGCGCTGGCGCTGCTGCGCCTGCTCGACAACCGCCAGACCCCGGCGCTCGGCCCGCTGTGCGTGACCGGCGCCACCGGCGGGGTCGGCTCGCTGGCGGTCGACATCTTCAGCCGCGCCGGCTTCGAGGTGCATGCGGTCAGCGGCAAGGCAGACCGCGCCGAGCAGCTCAAGGCCTGGGGCGCCACCCAGGTGCTCGGCCGCGAGGCCCTGCAGACCAGCCGGCCGCTGGAATCGGTGCGCTTCGGCGGCGGCCTGGACAACGTGGGCGGGGCGATGCTGACCAGCCTGCTGGCGCAGACGGCACCGTACGGCAATGTCGCCAGTGCCGGCCTGGCCGCGACCGCGGAGCTGGACATGACGGTGATGCCCTTCATCCTGCGCGGGGTGTCGCTGCTGGGCATCGGCTCGGCCGGCACCGCCCGCGACCTGCGCGACCGCATCTGGCAGCACCTGGGCAGCGACTGGAAGCCGCGCCACCTGGAGACCATCTGCACCCGCGAAGTGGACCTGGCCGGCCTGCCGGAGGTGTTCGCGACGATGCTGGCCGGGCAGTCGTTCGGGCGCACCGTGGTGCGGCTGGATCCGAGCGCGTAGCCACGCCGGCGCTTTGTGACACGCAACGCTTTCCGCCCTCGCGCCGCTGCCACTACACTCGGGGCCTCCTAGGGGGAACCACATGGCACGCATTCTGATCGTCGACGACTCACCGTCGCAGTTGCTGGGCATCCAGCGCATCGTCGAAAAACTGGGGCACGAAACGATCACCGCCACCGACGGCGCCGCCGGCGTCGAAGCGGCCAAGGCGGCCTTGCCGGACCTGGTGCTGATGGACGTGGTGATGCCGAACCTCAACGGCTTCCAGGCCACCCGTACCCTGCGCCGCGAGCCGACCACGCAGAACATCCCGGTGATCCTGGTCACCACCAAGGACCAGGATACCGACCGCATGTGGGGCATGCGCCAGGGCGCCCGCGCCTACATCACCAAGCCGTTCTCCGAGGACGAGCTGTACGAGGTGATCGAGCGTGTGTTCAGTGGCGAGGATGCGCCGTAGAAGCCGGGAATCGGGATTGGGGAGTGGGGATTCGTAAGGTCGGGTTTCCGGGCGGCGTTTGAGCGCGTCGCGTAAGGCCGCATTGCAATCGGCGCCCCTTGTAGGAGTCAACTGTCATGCA
>NZ_NQYT01000053.1:0-31594 GCF_009192935.1 Xanthomonas sp. LMG 12461 | reverse complement strand
TGTGCAGCGTGGTCCAGGGTCACGTCGCCGTGCTCGGCGGCGGCCTCGGTATCGTCGTTGGCCGAGGCCACGCCGTCGTGGCGCCAGCTGCTCGACGGCGCCAACGGGTGCTGGCGCAGGCCGATCGCAGGGGCGTCCTCGTTGAGCTGTTGCTCGTGCGCTTCAGCAGTGTCATCGGCGGGCGCGGGCGCGTCGGCGGCGCCGCGCGCGCCGATGACACTGCTGAAGCGCACGAGCAACAGCTCAACGAGGACGCCCCTGCGATCGGCCTGCGCCAGCACCCGTTGGCGCCGTCGAGCAGCTGGCGCCACGACGGCGTGGCCTCGGCCAACGACGATACCGAGGCCGCCGCCGAGCACGGCGACGTGACCCTGGACGCCGCTTCGCCTCTGCACGCGGGGACGGGCGAGGGCGGTGCGAACCCACCCGCCGCCGACACGGACGGCGAGCACGCCGACACCGACGCAGAACACGTCGAGCCGACCAGCGGTGCAGGCGAGAGCGCGCTGCAGGATGTCGCCGCCGAAGCGGACGATGCCGCGCACGCGTCGTCGTCCGATGCCGACGAGACGACGGACGCGCATCATGCGGGGCTCGACGCAGCGCCCGACGCGCAGGGCGACGCCGTTCAGGACGACACGACCGCGGCGACCGAGATGGATGCGACCGCATCGGTCGACGAAACGCACCAAGAAGCCGATCAACACGCGCCGGCGGCAGCCGTGCCCGTGCAGCCCGACGTCGACGCCGCGCATGCCGCGGCCGATGCCGCGCGAACCGATCTGTCGGCCGTCGATCTGGGGCCGCTGGACTTCGCCGACCTCGATCGCGAGCTGGTCGATATCTTCGTCGACGAAGGCAAGGACCTGCTCGACCACTGCGATCGCCTGATCGCCGAGCTGCGTGCCGCGCCGCAGGACCGCGACGTGCTCGGCGGCCTGCAGCGCGACCTGCATACGCTGAAGGGCGGCGCGCGCATGGCCGGCATCAACGCCATCGGCGACCTCGGCCATGGCATCGAGTCCTTGCTGGAGGCGGTCGCCGCCCATCGCACCGAGCTCGACCGCCAGGACGTGCAGTTGCTGGAGCGCGGCTTCGATCGCCTGCACCAGTTGTTGACCCTGACCGGCAACCACCGCGCGGTGGCGATGCCGCAGGACCTGATCGGCGCGTTCGACGCGCGCACGCACGGGCAACGGCTCGCCGCCGCCAGCGATGCCGAGACTACCGTCGCGGCGCCGCTCGCGGCGGCCGACGGCGCGCTGGCTGCCGCGGCACTGGCCGCCGTGTCGGCGCCGTTGTCGGCACCGCTGCCGGTGGAGGGCACGCCCGACGAAGAGGCGACGATCGCGCGGCCGATGCAGGAACAGGTACGCGTGCGTGCCGACCTGCTCGATCGCCTGGTCAACCACGCTGGCGAAGTGGCGATCTACCGCTCGCGGCTGGAGCAGCAGCTGGGTGCGTTCCGCGGCGCGATGGCCGAACTGGACCGCACCAACGCGCGTCTGCGCGACCAGCTGCGGCGCCTGGATCTGGAAACCGAGGCGCAGATCGTCGCCCGCTACCAGCGCGAACAGGACCAGACCGAGCAGAGCTTCGATCCGCTGGAACTGGACCGCTTCTCCACGCTGCAACAGCTCAGCCGCGCGCTCAACGAGTCCGCGGCCGACCTGGGCGGCCTGCAGGGTGTGCTCGACGACCTGGCGCGGCAGTACGACGGTCTGCTGCAGCAGCAGTCGCGCGTCAGTTCGGAATTGCAGGACGGGCTGATGCGTGCGCGCATGGTGCCGTTCGACGGCCTGGTGCCGCGGCTGCGGCGCGTGGTGCGCCAGGCCGCCAGCGAAACCGGCAAGCAGGTGCACCTGAGCCTGGAAGGCACCCACGGCGAACTCGACCGCAATGTGCTCGACCGCATGGTCGCGCCGCTGGAACACATGCTGCGCAACTCGGTCGCGCACGGCCTGGAGGCGCCGGAGCAACGGCGTGCCGCGGGCAAGGCGGAGGAGGGCAACATCGCCATCCGCCTGCGCCGCGAGGGATCGGAAATCGTGCTGGAAGTGGCCGACGACGGCGCCGGACTCGACCGCGAGGCGATCCGCCGCCGCGCCGAGCAGCGCGGGCTGATCGCCGCCGACGCGGTGCTGTCCGACGACGAACTGGATGCGCTGATCTTCGCGCCCGGGTTCAGCACCTACGACCAGGTCAGCCAGCTGGCCGGCCGCGGGGTGGGCATGGACGTGGTGCGCAACGAAGTGCGCCAGCTCGGCGGCTCGGTGGACATTCACTCGGTGCGCGGCCAGGGCGTCACCTTCACCCTGCGCCTGCCGCAGACCCTGGCGGTGACCCAGGCGGTGTTCGTGCAGATCGGCGAGACCACCTTCGCGGTGCCGGTGGCGTCGGTCAGCGGCATTGGCCGCATCGGCCGCGAGCGCTTCGAGGCCGGCACCGGCGGCTACCGTTACAGCGGCGAGGAATACGCGCTGCACGACCTCGGCTCGCTGGTCGGGCAGGCGCCGGCACGGGCGGAAGGCCAGGCGCAGGTGCCGTTGCTGCTGGTGCGCGCGGGCGACCTGCGTGCGGCGGTGGCGATCGACCAGGTGCTCGGCAACCGCGAAATCGTGGTCAAGCCGGTCGGCCTGCAGATCGCCTCGGTGCCTGGCATCTACGGCGCCACCATCACCGGCGACGGCCGCGTGGTGGTGATCCTCGACATCGCCCCGCTGGTGCGCCGCTTCCTGGCGCAGCCGTTGCGGCCGGTGGTGGAGGCTACGCCGACCGAACAGCGCCGCGTGCCGCTGGTGATGGTGGTCGACGACTCGCTGACCATGCGCAAGGTCACCGGACGCGTGCTGGAACGCCACAACTTCGACGTGGTGTCCGCGCGCGACGGCGTCGAGGCGCTGGAACGCCTGGAAGAGCGCGTGCCCGACCTGATGCTGCTGGACATCGAGATGCCGCGCATGGACGGCTACGAACTGGCGACGGCGATGCGCGCCGATCCGCGTTACGCCGCCGTGCCGATCGTGATGATCACCTCGCGCAGCGGTGAGAAGCACCGCCAGCGCGCCTTCGAACTGGGCGTGCAGCGCTATCTCGGCAAGCCTTACCAAGAGTTGGATCTGATGCGCAACGTCTACGACCTGCTGGGGATCGCCCGTGTTCGCGAATGACGGCGACGCCACCTCCACGCCGGTCGCATTGCTGGCTCGTCCCGGCAAGGCGCGCGAGCGCCTGCGCGAAGCGCTGCACCTGGTCGGCGCGGCGATCGTGCTGGAGGACGACCCGGGCGCGATCGACGCGCAGACCCTGTCTGACGCTGCGCCGGCGGCTGTGCTGATAGCGCTGGAGCCGGCGATCGAGGACGCACTGGAGCGGCTGGATGCGGCGCTGGCGCTGCCCGGCGTCACCGTGATCTTCGACGAGGCCGAGCTGGCCGCGCGCCGCGAGGGTTGGGAAGCGCAGCGCTGGGCGCGGCATCTGGCGGCCAAGCTGCAAGGCCATCAGGACGTGCTGCCGCCCGGCCGCGAGACCGAGACCGGCCTGCAGCCGGAGCCGGGCCTGCCGGCGACGCCGGCGCAGCTGCACGAGGACGCGCCGATCGGCCTGCATGTCGACGAAGCTGCCGGCTTTGCTGAGGCCGCGCCGGAAGACGGCATGTATGCCTGGCAGCCGCCGGCGGACGTCGCGCCCGGTTTCGAGGACCTGCAATTCGCACGCGCCGAAGCCGCTGCCAGCGAAGCGTCTGTGCAGCCGGCTGCGCCGCACGTCGATGCCAAACAGGCCGCACCCGCACCCGCACCGGCGGCACTGCCGGCCAGCGCCTGGTCGCTGGTCGATGACGATGCGCCGTTGAGCGCGCCGCAGCCGCGCGAACCGCAGCGCAGCGTGCAATTCTCCACCGAAGGCTTGTCGCTGGTCGCGCTGGACTCCGAAGAGCCGGCCTCCACGAGCGGCACCGACACCGTCACCAGTGTCGGCACCGGCGCCGGCGCCCCCCGTGCCGAGATCGCACGCGGCGCGGTGCTGGTGATGGCCGGCATCGGCGGCCCCGACGCGATCCGTCGCCTGCTCGCCGCACTGCCGGAGAACTTCCCGCTGCCGCTGCTGGTGCAGTTGCGCCTGGATGGCGGCCGCTACGGCAACCTGGTCAAGCAGATCGCCCGCGTGTCCGCGCTGCCGGTGCTGCTGGCCGAGGCCGGCGAGCCGGTCGCCCCTGGCAACGTCTACATCCTGCCCGACGACGTCGGCGTGCACGGCACGGCCGGGTTGCGCTTCGTCGCCCAGGACGCCGGCGCCTCCGTGGTCGCCGGCCTGCCGGCCGCGCACAGCGCGGTGCTGCTGCTCAGCGGCAGCGATACGCAGCAGGTGGATGCGGTGCTGGCGCTGGCCGCGCAGGGCGCCTGGGTGGCCGGGCAATCCGGCGACGGCTGCTACGACCCCGCCGCCGGCGCGCACCTGATCCTGCAGGGCCATCCCGGCGGCGATCCGGCGCAACTGGCCCAGGCCTTGACCGCACGGTGGAGCGGCTGAGCGAGGCGGCACACGCCATTCATCGCTGCGCCCGCATCGCGCGTTTTTTCCGCTTTCAGGACGAAGTCACTCCATGAGCAGCTACGCCAGCAACGACGAAATCCGTGGTGTCCTCATCCTGGCCGGCAGCGAGCGCGTGCTGCTGCCCAACGCCACCATCGCCGAAGTGATGTCGCGCGTGCCGGTCGAACCGCTGCCCGACGCCCCGCACTGGCTGCTCGGCCAGATCGCCTGGTACGGCTGGAAAGTGCCACTGGTCTCCTTCGCCCGCCTGACCGGCCTGGGCGCCGAGATCGTGGCCGCCAACAACAAGATCGTCGTGCTCAAGGCCCTGGGCGGCAATCCCGACCTGCCGTACGTCGCCCTGCTCACCCAATCCTTCCCGCAACTGATCTCCGTCCCCCGCGACGGCCTGCTCGCCGACGCCTCCGAAGAAACCCTCCCGCCCGGCGTGCACATGCGCGTGCTGCTGGGCGAGCAGAGCGCGTTGCTGCCGGATCTGGAGGCGATCGAGGGGATGGTGGTGGAGCGGTTTGCGGCGTCGACTGAATTGAGATGTTGAGCGTCGCTGGTGATGCTTTATGTTTCGTTAAATAGAGAATGAGCGAGAATCGAGATTTTATGTCAAAGGATTTATCGGTAATCCCAAAAACTTGGTGAATTTAAAGGGCGGGATCTATGGCGGCCTTTTTTTTGGCGCGATTTGTGTGTTTCGTACATGCGGCCCGCGCGCAGGCATGTGAATTTCTTCTTTCCATCTCGCTGTTAACTCTTGCCTTCTTTGTGCCTCACGCGCATGCCGAGGACGTTCCAATCATGGGCTATGGTTGGTCAAACCTGGAGCCAACCTACTGGGGGCACACTTGCTTTCCGTCGCCCGCGCAGGCGTGTCAGTATCAGATAGATAATGGCTACTCTGGTCTCGCACGTTTTACTGGCGTAAGTGCTCCTAAGATTCCGGCCTCTGCGTGGACCAATGATGGATGTCCCGCTCAGACTCCTGTTGCGACAGCTAGAAATGGTATGCCTCCGCAGTTGAATGGGAGCGGTCTTCTGGAGGTTGTGTGCAGTGCTATTGGGGATAATGGGGTGGATATGGTTTGGAATCAGTATGGCCATCCTGTTTGTCCGGATGGGTATGCTGTTTCCGAAAATGCCGCGGGAAAAGCCGTATGTAGAAGGGCTGGGGAGGATTTGACCAGTAATTTGGGCGCGCCTTGTTGCGCATCTTCACCCATGGTCGGGGATCCAATAGATCCGTCGATTGGCAATAAGTATCAGGTTGAAAATGATTACCGTGCAAGTAGCGGCATCCTTAATTTTTCAAGATATTACAATAGTTATGTCGGCGCGCCTTCTGGCGCCCTTGGTGTTCATTGGCGCCACTCTTACGAGTCGTACATTGAAGTCTCAGATGGTACGCGTTTGGAAAATGGCTTGGTGGATCCAACGGCAGTTAATTTGATAGAAAGTACCGGTCGTATTGTCAGGTTCTCGTTAAGTGATGGGCTCTGGCTGTCAAATGTGGAGGCTGGGCTGGTTCTCTCACAGTCTGCCGACGGGTGGGTGCTGGATAGAAGAGGCGGTATTTCTGAGAGATACGATGCAAGCGGTAGGCTTCTGCTGATTTCAGATATGGCGGAAAATCGGGTTGACCTCCTATATGCGGATGATGGTTCGCTGGATCGAGTTAGAGATCAGCGAGGTCGTGAAATTAGGTTTTTTTATCAAGGCGGAAGTGATTCCGCTCGCTTTCTATCGAGCGTGATTTTTCCTGATGGATCGGTTATTTCATATGGGCATAATGCATACGGAAACCTGACGGCCGTAAGTTTTGTGGACGAATTCGAGCGACTTTATCACTACGGCGAGGAAGGTCATATTTCTGCCGCGGCTTCCGATTCAAAGTGGAAGCTCAGTTCTATGACGGGTATATCTGAGGGGTACCCAGGTTCGGAAAGTCGGCTGTCTAGTTTTGACTATGATGAAAGCGGCAAAGCTGTCGCAACATCTTTTGTTGGCGGGGTTGATGCTTACTCAATTCAATACGATGGCGATGGCCTCGGAGCGAAAATTACATCGCCGCTTATGTCTGTAGCGAGCTATAGCTATTCCGTGGTTAAATCTGGCAGGAGAATTTCAACTGCATCTGTCGCTGGTGGTGTTTGTCGATCTTGTTTTGCTAGCGTCGAATATGATCAATATGGATTGATGCAGAAGTCTGTCGATTTCTTGGGCTGGGAAAGCGAGTACGTCAATAATGAACGAGGGCTGGAAACGAGTCGCACCCTCGGCATCAATGATCCCAACGGGCGCAAGCAAACGATTACAACTAGTTGGCATGAGCGCCTTCCCGTTCCCTCGCAACGCGTTATCTATAACGCGGCGAATGTGCTGGTGTCGCGGTGGAACTGGACCTACAACACGCGCGGCCAGGCGCTCACGGCTTCGCGTACCGATCCTGCCACTGGTACGACCCGGACCTCGACCACGACGTACTGCGAGCAGGCCGACATCGATGCTGGCCGTTGCCCGTTGCTTGGCCTGGTGACGTCGGTGGATGGTCCGCGCAGTGATGTCACCGACAAGGTGATGTACACCTACTACCCCACCGACGACAGCACCTGCGCCACCTCCCCGACCACCTGCCCGCACCGCAAGGGCGACCTGTGGAAGCTGACCAATGCGCTGGGCCAGGTTACCGAGTACCTGGCCTACGACGGCGCCGGCCGCGTGCTGTCGGCGAAGGACGCCAACGGCGTGGTCACCGACTACACCTATCACCCGCGCGGCTGGCTGACCGCCAGCAAGGTGCGCGGAGCCGACGACAGCAGCGAGAGCGATGACCGCATCACCGCGATCGACTACTGGCCGACCGGCCTGGTCAAGCAGGTGACGCAGCCCGATGGCGCGTTCACCCGCTTCACCTACGACGCGGCGCACAGGCTGACCGATATCGCCGACAACGCAGGCAATACCATCCACTACACCCTGGACAATGCCGGCAACCGCCTCAAGGAAGAAACCAAAGACGCCTCGGGCACGCTCAAGCGCACGCTCTCGCGTGTGTACAACCAGCTCGGCCAACTGGCCACGCAGGCCACTGCGCAGGGCGATCCGACCGACTTCGGTTACGACCCCAACGGCAACACCAAGACCGTCACCGACGCGCTCGGTCACGTGACCCAGAACGATTACGACCCGCTCAACCGCCTGGCGCGCACGCTGCAGGACGTGGGCGGCATCGCCGCCGAAACCAAGTTCGGCTACGACGCACTGGACAACCTGACCAAGGTCACCGACCCCAAGGGCCTGGACACCACCTACGCCTACAACGGCCTGGGCGACCTGACCAAGCTCACCAGCCCGGACACCGGCAGCACCACCTACACCTACGACAGCGCCGGCAACCGCGCGACGCAGACCGATGCGCGCAACATCAAGACCAGCTACGGCTACGACGCGCTGAACCGGCTGACCCAGGTCACCTATCCGACCACCAGCCTCAACGTCAGCTATACCTACGACGTCAGTCAGACGACCTGCGCCAGCGGCGAGACCTATGGCGTGGGCCGCCTGACCCGGATGCAGGACGGCAGCGGCAGCACCGACTACTGCTACGACCGCTTCGGCGATCTGGTGCGCAAGGTGCAGACCACCAACGGCAAGGTGTTCGTGGTCCGCTACGCCTACACCAAGGCCGGGCAGCTGAGCCGCCTGACCTACCCGGATGGGGCGGTGGTGGACTACGTGCGCAACGCCCAGGGCCAGACCACCGAGGTCGGCGTGACCCCACCCGGCGGCTCCCGTCAAGTGCTGCTGAACCAGGCCACCTACTATCCGTTCGGCCCGGTCGCCGGGTGGGCCTACGGCAACGGCCGTCCGATGCAGCGCGTGCTGGACCAGGACTATCGCCCGCTGGCGGTCAACGACACCCGCAACGATGGCCTGGCGGTGGGCTTTGCCTTCGACCCGGTCGGCAACCTCAGCGCACTGACCGCACCAGGCAACACCGCACCGGTCATCAAACTGGACTACGACCCGTTGGGCCGGTTGACCGCGTTCAAGGACGGCCCGACCGATACGGTGATCGACGGCTATACCTACGACGCCACCGGCAACCGCCTCAGCGCCAAGGTCAACACCACTACCCAGACCTACAGCTATCCGACCACCAGCCATCGCCTCAGCAGTGTGGCCGGTACCGCACGCGGCTATGACGCAGCCGGCAACACCACCGCGGTCGGTGGCACGGCCGTGCAGTACGTGTATGGCGCCAATGGCCGGCTGACACAGGTCAAGCGCAGCGGCACCACCGTGGCGAACTATGCCTACAACGGCCGTGGCGAGCAGGTGCGGCGTGTGGGCAAGACCAATGTCTACACGCTGTACGACGAGAGCGGCCACTGGCTGGGCGACTACGACAACAACGGCGCGGTCGTGCAGCAGGCGATCTGGCTGGATGACTTGCCGGTAGGCGTGCTGGCCAAGACCACATTGCGCTACGTGCAGCCCGACCACCTGGGCACGCCGCGCGCGGTGATCGACCCGGTGCGTGACGTGGCGATCTGGCGCTGGGACCTGAAGGGCGAAGCCTTCGGCACCACCGCGCCGGACCAGAACCCGGACAAGGACGGCACCGCCTTCGTGTTCGATATGCGCTTCCCAGGTCAGCGCTACGACGCGCTGAGTGGACTCAACCAGAACTACTTCCGCGACTATGAGCCGGGTACGGGGCGGTATGTGCAGAGTGATCGGATCGGACTGGCTGGGGGAGTTAGCACGTTCGCCTATGTTGGCGGAAACCCCGTAGGTAGCATTGATCTATTTGGGCTAGCGCCTGGTGATCGCTATAAAACAATTGATGGTGCGGCTGCAGCCGCTATTAGTGATGCCAATACTCTTACTCGCAGATCAGGATTTGAATATGGCGGGAGGCTAAAGATTTTGCCTGGTGGCGGATACACATACACAGCTCCAATCACGGACAATAATAAATTTCAAGTAACCTTGCAGCCTATGCAAAAAGATTTTGTGGGTGACTACCATACGCATGGTAATTATTATAAATATTTCGACGGGCGATCAGTAAATCCGGAGCTTTTTAGTGAGCCAGGAGATTACGACTCTGCCATCGCAGATGCACAGATTGCAGCATCATTCGGGAACCCTTATTTTTCATATCTCGGCACGCCTACTGGTGTAATAAAGCGATTCAACCCGGTTACTGGAAATGTAAGGAATGTCGCTTATCCATCACTTGGGGATAAATATGGTTGCGAAAATGGCAAATAGATTAATTTCCGCTGTCGGCATCTCTGTGATGCTGATCATGCCAGCTGTGGCGAGGGAAGATGTTAGTAGGTATGCGCCAAAATGCCAAGAGGGCGGAATACTGCGAGCTATCGATCAGTCCTATCAAGACTTTTTCGCGTTTTTGTCTAAGGTGCCTAAGCAGCCTTCAAATAAGCCGCTGACAGAATTTTTAAGGCAAATAGATAATTATCAAATAACGGCAGTTTTGGATCATGGTGTATATTCAATCAAATTTTTGCCATATAATTATTCCAAAGGGACAATAAAGGGTGCGGGAGTTAAATATTCAGTAAATAAGTGCACCTACCGAATTGAGGATATTCAGGGCCGGGCACCATTGGAGTAACGAAAAGAAGGTGTTCGTGCTGAGCTACACCTATACCAGGGCAAGCCAACTGAGCCGGCTTACCTATCCGGATGGCGTGGCGGTATGGACCTACGGCAACGGCCGTCCGATGCAGCGCGTGCTGGACCAGGACTATCGCCCGTTGGCGGTCAACGACACCCGCAGCGATGGCCTGGCGGTGGGCTTTGCCTTCGACCCAGTCGGCAACCTCAGCGCGCTGACCGCACCCGGCAACACCGCGCCGGTCATCAAACTGGATTACGACCCGCTGGGCCGGCTGACCGCGATCAAGGACGGCCCGACCGATACGGTGATCGACGGCTACACCTACGATGCCACCGGCAACCGTCTTAGCGCCAAAGTCAACACCACCACGCAGACCTACAGCTATCCGACCAACAGCCACCGCCTGAGCAGCGTGGCCGGTACCGCACGCAGCTACGACGCGGCCGGCGACACCACCGCGATCGGTGGCACCGCCGTGCAGTACGTATATGGAGCAAATGGCCGACTGACCCAGGTCAAGCGCAGCGGCACCACCGTCGCGAACTATGCCTACAACGGCCGTGGCGAGCAGGTGCGGCGGGTGGGCAAGACCAACGTCTACACGCTGTACGACGAGAGCGGCCACTGGCTGGGCGACTACGACGCCAATGGTGTGGTCGTGCAGCAGGCGATCTGGCTGGACGACTTGCCGGTCGGCGTGCTGGCCAAGACCACACTGCGCTACGTGCAGCCGGATCACCTGGGCACGCCGCGCGCGGTGATCGATCCGGTCCGCGACGTGGCGATCTGGCGCTGGGATCTGAAGGGCGAAGCCTTCGGCACCACCGCGCCGGACCAGGACCCGGACAAGGACGGAACCGCCTTCGTGTTCGACATGCGCTTCCCGGGGCAGCGCTATGACGCGCTGAGTGGGCTCAATCAGAATTACTTCCGTGACTACGAGCCGGGCACTGGGCGGTATGTGCAGAGCGATCCGATTGGGTTGAGAGGAGGTGCTTCTTCCTACCTTTACTCCTTGGGTACGCCCACTCGTCTCTATGATCCATTTGGGCTCGAAGTTGTCTGGGACACCAAAACTTGTGCCGGTCAGCTAGGGCTAACTACTTGCGATGGCAAGGGGGGCTTTATGGTAAGTAACTGTAACAATGGTTGTGATCGTGAATGCACTCAGAAGCACGAGAATGAACATATAAGGTTCTTAGAGGCTGTTCATCCAGGAGCATGTTTGGGTCGCCCTCTTGGTGCAGCTC
The DNA here is from genome assembly GCF_009192935.1 of Xanthomonas sp. LMG 12461. Lineage (NCBI taxonomy): Bacteria > Pseudomonadati > Pseudomonadota > Gammaproteobacteria > Lysobacterales > Lysobacteraceae > Xanthomonas > Xanthomonas sp. LMG 12461. The sequence continues at coordinate 20,146 of NZ_NQYT01000053.1, read as the reverse complement.
CGTGGCCCCAAAGTTATAGGGCGGACAGTGATGCCTACGCTCGTGAGTTTCATGAAACGGAATGCAGGGCGGATGCTATTACCATCGATTGCATTTCTAAAATTGGTAAAATTACGCCGCTGGACGCGAGTGCAAAGCGCAACCTTCTTGATGCAATCAAGCGCCGGGAGTCTAGAAAATGCGAAGACTATGGATTCTAGTTTTTTTGGTATCAATAATTTCAGCGGCCTCTGCAGGAGAGGTTTGCCAAACTTTTCCTGGTGTGGATCATGATTTGCCGGCTGTAGTTAAGGAGAAACTCAAGGAGGAAAGGATGGGTGGATTCCAGTTGGTTAACAGAACCGTGTGCGATGTCCATGTAACTTGGTATGCTTTACCGCCGAATTTTCCGCCTTCGCAACCCTGGCCGCCCGGGGTTATGAAGCTGATTTCATGGGATGCGAAGAAGAACAAGGTGGAAGTTCTTTAGCGGGACTTTGAATAAGCCACTGACTGAGTAATGCGGCCGATCAGGGTGGGTTCTGGTTCAAAATAGCTATGCCGCAGCGATTGAGTATAGACATACGGTCAACATCCATGCGGCGTGCCAAACGGTCTGGTAATCCCTGGGGCGAACGACGGCCGCGCGCGTCGGCGCGGCGTGTAGTGGTGTTATTAACAAAGCTACGAAAAAGTTGTCGATCCAGTGGCGTGACCGAATGCGACTGATTGGATTACGACGCCAATGGTGCGATCGTGCAGCAGGCGATCTGGCTGGACGATCTGCCGGTCGGCGTGCTGGCCAAGACCACACTGCGCTACGTGCAGCCGGACAACTTGGGCACGCCTCGTGCCGTCATCGACCCGGTTCGCGACGTGGCGATCTGGCGCTGGGACCTGAAGGGCGAAGCCTTCGGCACCACCGCCCCGGACCAGGATCCGGACAAGGACGGGACGGCGTTCGTGTTCGATATGCGCTTTCCTGGGCAGCGCTACGATGCGTTGAGTGGGCTCAATCAGAACTACTTCCGTGACTACGAGGCCGGTACGGGGCGGTATGTGCAGAGTGATCCGATTGGGTTGAAAGGAGGGATATCGTCTTATCAGTATTCTCTTTCCAATCCGCTCTTGAGGGCAGATGCCTCAGGGCTATCGACCTACATCATTATTACTTATGATTGGGGCATAGGCTCTCACGCTGCGCTTTTCATAGATGCAAAGAACGGCGCAGATCCCTTTTTATATGACCCCTCCGGCAGCTACATGAACATGCAGCGAGGTAGTGGTGGCCTCTTTGAGGGCAAGGAAAACGGAGCAGACCTGAAATCCTATATCAGCTACCAGCAAGGTACAGGTAGCCAGGTGAGAATTATAAAACTAGATACTTCTAAAGAAGTTGAAAGCAAATTCAAGCTTGATGCAGAGGAGATCGGGGACCCGCGCGGCTTGAACTGCGCGAGTTCGGTGTCTTCTGTTTTGGATGGCTATTGCGGTGCCATCAGTCATACTTATTTTCCTGGAAAATTGGCTGATATGGTGGAAAATGCAAGAAAAGCGCAGTCTGCTGATGCCTGTCCGGCTGGAGAATCAAAGTGAATAAAAATATCAAATTGATTTTGGTGGGCATTTTTTTATCAGTTTTTAATTTCATTACACTAAAACTTGCATTCCTTGGGCCATTTCGACCATTCATTCGGGATAATTCAATGCAAACAACCTACATGGTGAGTTTTGCGTTGTTTAGTCTGATTCTACCGATTTGCATCGAAAAATTAAAAGGTAAATTTGCAGCTTTTGTGGGTGGAGCGGCTCTTGGGTATTTGGCCAGTTTTATTTCCCTGGTTGTGGCAGTAGTGGAGTCCTCCGGCTACGAGATGCTTTTTGCTACTGCGTCCAGATTTGGATGGATAAATCACGTCTTATTTCACATGTTTATTTCTCTGTTGCTGTGTGGCTGGCTTTTGGGCATAGCTGCAACACTGGTGACCAATAAATTTAGAACCGAAAGACCAATCAAAATATAGACCGTTGTGTCGGACTTCACTGCAAGACTAGCCAGCTAAGAACACTGCAAGCGCCAGCAGCGATACCTTGGCATAAAGCGGCCGCGAGTGTGCAGACGTGCGAACCCCTCATGCGACCGTCTACGCACCGCACGCTGGCGGTTATGCACTGTTTGTTGGCATTCATCATGGTTTGCGTTCAAATCGATGCGACCGCCATCTGCTTCCTATCGTTGGCACTGCTGCATCTTTCCTCTGCGCGCAAACTCATGCGGGCGAAAGAACCGAAAGCTCAAACCGCGTTCCAGGATTCGGCATGCGCGACACGCACTTGATCCCCGTCACTGCGGCGGCGCCGTAAGCTCCCGCGTGCTGAGTCGGCGTGCTGGCCAAGACCACGCTGCGCTACGTGCAACCGGATCAACTGGGTACCCCGCGCGCGGTGACTGGTGTTGCCACGTATGCTGGTGGCGGACTAGCTGCTTGGCAGGTTGGCAGTGTAATGATGTGTGGCTTGGGTGGAATTCAGACGCTTCAATGAAATGGAGATAATTTAAATGTTTAAGCCTTTCGTTCATTTTGCGTTGGCAGGAATTTTTTTTCTTGTCCATTGTGATGCTTGCAATTTCTAGCTATTGGGCTTCCTCAGCCCTGTTTTTGGCGGGAGTTGCAAGTGCTGTTGCAGGATTTAGGCAGCGACGGAAGTCTTAGGTGAAATGAAAATAATGAAAGATGAATTCGAAATGCAGCAAGATCTGCAGACTGATTCGTGGATGTCTGTTGAAGAGTCATTGTTGCAATGCCTCTTGTACTTTGATGAGGTTGTATCTTCTTTCTGTCTTGGTGTTGACTATTTGCACAAAATATTTGATGATCATCCGGGTGCAGCTTGGGAAGTTAAGCAGGAATTTCTATCCGGTAAACCACTCATTGCATGGGAGGGAATTCCAAAGTCAAAACGTGAGGCGATAAAAAAAATAGTCATGGCGGCCGAAGGTGTTCCGGATGCAGCTGTTGATGGGGTTTCGGATTTTAGCCACGCTGCATGGAATGATGTCCGTAATGCGGCTGTTGAATATCAAGCCTTCAATGACTCCTGAGGCGCACAGTATATGGTGCGCGCTGCCAGGGTCTCTATTTTATTTTTCTCGTTAATTATTTATGTTTCAGGATGTGTGAATAATTCTTCAAAATTCTATGCGTTTCATGCTGATGCGGTGGCGAATAATGCTATCGCAAAAGGATGGGTTCCGGATTTTTTGCCGCAGGATGCTACCGATATCTATGAACGGCATAGTGTTGATGCTGGCGGGGTTGCAGTTATCTTTTCTGCGCCTAGTGACAACTTCCTCAAGGGTTTTTCTACACTCGACCATTCGTATTTTTCATCTGCTGAAGAAGCTTTTTCTTTGGTGCCCTCGCCTGCAAAGTATACTCTGGGGGCGAATAGTTATTATTATAGATGTAGCGGAGAGGGGCTCGGTCTGCTGAAGGCGCATGATGGAAAAAAATTCTATTATATTGAGCCGGTTTCTAGTGGGGGGCTTGAAGTTTTATGCAAAGTGCGAACTAGGTTGTAGTGGCTGGATGATTGACCTCTAGCGTTGACACTCTTCTAAGTGCGCGATGAGCTTGATAACGCTCAGACATGCTTCGATGCAATCCTGGCGGAGCAAGCGGCCAAGCCAACTCTGTAACGCCGAGCAGACCGTTTAATCCCATCCAGCTCTGCCGCATGATGTAAGGCTAAGCGCGCACCGTCCCGCGCTTCTTCCCAACGCTGGAGCCTCCCATGCCGCAACGCCGCCACTTCCTGAAAACCGCCGCCTTCGGCGCCCTGGCCGCCGGGTTGGGCGGTGTGCTTCCTGGCGCACGCGCCGCCGTGGCCAAGGCGCAAGCCAAGGCCGGCGTCGGCCCCCTGCCAAAGGGCGCGGCAAGGGTGATCTCCACATGGGACTTCGGTGTCGCCGCGAACCAAGCTGCTTGGCAGATGCTGTCGCGCGGTGGCGCGGCGCTGGATGCGGTGGAGGCCGGGGTGCGGGTGCCGGAGGCGGATCCGGACAATCACACGGTGGGGCTGGGCGGGTATCCCGACCGCGATGGGCGGGTCACGCTGGATGCCTGCATCATGGATCACACCGGCGGCTGCGGGTCGGTCGCGGCGCTGGAGGACATCGTGCATGCGATCTCGGTGGCGCGGCGGGTGATGGAGAAGACGCCGCATGTGATGCTGGTCGGCGATGGCGCGCTGCAGTTCGCGCTGGCGCAGGGGTTCGAGCGCACCAAGCTGCTCACGCCTGAGTCGGAACAGGCGTGGAAGGAGTGGCTGAAGACGTCGCACTACGCGCCCGAGGCCAATATCGAGAACCGTGCCTATCGCCGCGGCGCGCTGCCCGGCGGCAAGGACAATCACGACACCATCGGCATGCTGGCGCTGGATGCGCACGGCAATCTGTCCGGTGCCTGCACCACCAGCGGCATGGCCTGGAAGATGCACGGCCGGGTCGGCGACAGCCCGATCATCGGGGCGGGGCTGTACGTGGACAACGAGGTGGGCGGGGCGACCTCCACCGGCGTCGGCGAGGAAGTGATCCGCAACGTCGGCAGTTTCGCGGTGGTGGAGATGATGCGGCAGGGCAAGAGCCCGGCCGAGGCCTGCCGTGAGGTGGTCATGCGGATCGTGCGGCGCAAGCCGCAACTCACCCGCGATCTGCAGGTGGGGTTCCTGGCGATGAACAAGCGCGGCGAGGTCGGTGCGTTCGCGATCCAGCCCGGTTTCAGTTATGCGGTCTGCGATGCGCAGCGGCAGGATCTGCTGCTGCCTGGGCAGAGTCATTTCGCGGCGCCGGCGGCATGAGCGGGAGCGTGCCGATGGGCTTGGAAGTGGCCGCCGATGCGATCGGCTCGGCGCTGGCCGCGCAGGAGGGCGGGGCGATGCGGGTGGAGTTGTGCGGCGGCCTGGATGGCGGCGGGCTGACGCCGTCGTTCGGCACGCTGGCGGCGGTGCGCGATCGATTGCGCATCCCGCTGTACGTGCTGATCCGTCCGCGGGTCGGCGATTTCGTGTTCGACGCGGCGGAAGTGGAGGCGATGCGGCGCGACGTGGAGCAGTGCGTGCGCCTGGGATGTGACGGCGTGGTGCTCGGCGCGCTGACCATGGACGGCGAGGTGGACACGGCGACGATGCGAGAGCTGATCGCCGCGGCCGGGCCGCTCGGCGTCACCTTCCATCGTGCCTTCGATGTCAGTGCCGATCCGCGGCGTGCGCTGGAGGATGTGATCGCGCTGGGCTGCGAGCGCGTGCTGACCTCCGGTGCGCGCGAGACCGCGGAAGAGGGTGCCGACCTGATCGCCGAGCTGGTGCAGCAGGCCGGTGCGCGCCTGAGCGTGATGCCGGGGTCCGGCGTCACCGAAGCCAACCTGGCGCAGTTGCGTGCGCGCACCGGCGCGCGCGAGTTCCATGGCTCGGCGCGTGGACCGCTGGCGTCGCGGGCGACGTCGCCGCATCCGCATGTGCGCAGCCTGGGCGGCGATCGCATGCAGACCGATGTGGCGCGGGTGCGGCGGATGGTGGCGTTGTTGGAGGAGCCGGGACCGGGGACCGGGGACCCGGGACCCGGAACGCCGCATCCCGCAGCCTGATCTGTCTCTGCTACGGCAGCGCTTTGCTCTTGCTTTCCCGGGTCCCCGGTCCCGCGCCCCGGGTCCCGGGCAAGATTCACCTGCCGCCGGCAGGCGCCGTTGACCCAACTCCCAGCCGCTTCGGATCCAGCACCACATGCTTGATGCGCGTGCGCTTCCAGGTGTAGCTGATGTGCACCTGGCCGTCGCGTGTCTGGATCACCGCGGGGTAGGAGAACTCGTCCTTGGGGCTGTCTTCCAGGGTCAGCACGCGGGTCCAGTGCAGGCCGTCGTCGGATAGGGCGACGGCGAGCACGCCGCGGCCGTCCCACCAGTCCTTGCCGGCCTCGGTCGGGTTGTAGACCAGCAGCGAGCGGCCGTCGGCCAGCACCACGGCGTCGGTGCCGGAATTGGGATTGGCCAGGTCGAGCAGGGTCATCGGTTCCCAGGTGCGGCCCTGGTCGCGCGACCAGGTGCTGAACACGTGGTTCTGCTGGCTGCGTCCCACCGCCTGCAGGCGGCCGTCCTGGTGCAGCAGCACGCTGGGCTGGATCGCACCGATCCTGGCCGGGTCGTTCATCGCCGGGCCGCGGGTCCAGTGCGCGCCGTTGTCGTCGGACCATTCCATGTGCGCCACCCAGCCGGCGTCTTCGCTGCTGCTGGGGCTGAGGATGCGGCCGCCCGGCAGCTGCACCGGCTTGTTCTTGATCGGGCCGAGGATGCCGTCGGGCAGGCGCTCGGGTGTGGACCAGTGGTGGCCGGCGTCGCTGGACGTGGTCTGCATGCCCCACCAGCGCTTCGGGTCCGGACCCACCTTGTAGAACAGCCGCAGCGGCCCTTGCGCAGGCTGGAACAGCACCGGATTCCAGGTCGGCAGCGGTGCGCCCTGCGCCTGCGCGCCGTCGGCGACGCGCTGCGCCGGTTGCCAGCCGTGTGCATCGCGACGCGCCACCCAGATGGCGACGTCGTCGGCGCCCTCGTGGCGGCCGCCGAACCAGGCCGCGAGCAGGCCGTCGCGGGTTTCCACCAGGGTCGAGGCGTGGCACTGCGCGGTCGGCGCCTGTGCGTTGACGAATTCGCTGTAGACGATGGGCGAGGGCGGCACCGGCGGCGGGGCGACGGCGGCCGGGCCGGCGATGGCCCGCACCGCGAACAGCGACAGCAGGGGAAACAGCGAAGGCGACATCATGTGGTACGGTCCTGGCCCGCAAACGGGAATACCTATTTATCATCAAATAAATACCATATGCTGACACCACCGGGAGTGCCGCCTGCCCGACCGACGATTGCGAGGATCCGCCAGGCCGGACCGTCCGCTCTCTCCGCTCCGCCGGCTGGCCGCATTCGGCTTGACCGTGCTGGCCACGCCGCCGCTGCTTGCCGAGAACTTCGCCGGCGCCGCGCTGTTCGAGTACGGCGACGTGCGCTGGGTCGGCAACGCGGCCGGTGTGATCGAGGGCGAGAACTGGAACAACATCGATCGCCACGGCGACCTGCGCTGGCGCTCGATCGAGGTGGACACGCCGCTGCGCAGGCTGCAGTGGTTCTGGCACCCGAACAGCGCCAGACGCTGAAGAGCGTCGACGAGCTGGTGCAGATCTGGGAAGACAGCGTCGGCCGCGGCGGGCAACTGGTGCTGGGCATCGCCCCGGACAAGCGTGGCCTGCCGCCCGAAGCCGACGTCAAGCGGCTGGAGGAAATGGGCCAGGCGCTGCAGGCGCGCTACGGCGCCGATCGCAACCTGGTGCGCGGCCGGCTCAAGAGCGACGACAGCATCGCCGCGGCGGTGGACGGCGACGGCGATACTTTCCGGAGCGCGCCGGACGGCTCGCACCACGCCACCCTGGAACTGCAGTTCAAGCAGCCGGTGACCTTCGACACCGCGCTCTCGATGGAATGGCTCAACGACGGCCAACTGGTGCAGAAGTACGCGGTGGAAGTGTTCCGCGACGGCGCCTGGGTCAAGGTGGCGCAGGCATAGGCGATCGGCCACATGAAGATCGATCACTTCCCCGCGGTCACCGCCTCGCGCGTGCGCCTGAACATCCTGTCCAGCGTCGACGCCGCACATATCCGCGAGTTCCAGTTGTTCAACGTGGGCGCTGTCGCTGCGCGCTGATCCCTGCCTGCGGCATGCAACCGAAGCCGTGCCAGGCGATTCCGGGTGCGGCTTTTTCGTTGGAGTTGTGCGCTGCGTCTTGGCAAGAGCGCCGGCTTGCAGGCGCGATTCCAAAAATCGCTGCGAAGAAGACGGCACGCGCCGCAGGGCAACTCCCCTCTCCCCCGGGAGAGGGGTCGGGGGTGAGGGTACGGCGCGAGCGTAGCCCCTCCTCGCGATTCGTGATCAACAGTCGACGATGCATGCGTCCGCCCCTGACTCTGCAAGGCATGCCCGTGTTTGGCCGGCGCCGTGACGCAAGCGGCAAGAGCGGACCTGGAGCCGGAGCCTTTTGCGACGTCGTCCTCGGTGCTTGGAGCGCGTGTTGTCCGGGCCGAACGCCATAACGTGTGCGCCGGAGCGAGCGGTGGCTACCGCCAGAATGTGGTGTGTTGCCATTGCCCGCATGCAAGGTGCGAGGATTGCCTGGAGCATGTCTACGAATGTGGACAAAACCTGCTGCCTGCTGTGCGGGCTATGCAGGAACTGCGCACTGCAGCCGATCACTGTAGGAGTGCGTTGCAACGTCGAGTGGCACAAGCAAAGCATCTGAGGGGGGCTGGGGGCTGGGGCTGTCGTCGCTATGTCGTGCGCTGCAGCGCAGCCTTGGTCGCCACCGTTTCGGGGCGTTGCCTCCTCGATGGTGCCGGCCCGCTCGGCTTCTACGCTCGTCGTTGCACGTAGCGATACCGGCCTCGGCCGCCTGATCCGATGCGCAGGGCTCACGGCATCGGCCATTCCTCTCTCAGCAGTGAACCATGACAGTTCCCAACGGCGCCAATGCACAGATCACCGAAGCGGCGACGGTGTCCATGCCACCGGCCGCGTCCACCGGCGCCTCTGCCGCGACATCGGCTGCAACAGCGACCGATCGTGGCGAGCTCGGCGACCGGGCCGGCGCGGCAGCCGCCACATCGCCGCCCGTGTCGCCAACGCCGCCATCCATGCTGAAGACGTTCGACGCACACATGCTCGCGCAGCCCGAGGCGGCAGGGCCGGCCTGCGACGCGCTCAACAGCACGATCGTGCGGGGCGTACAGCGCAGCGATGCCGAAACCATGGCCTATGCACCGTCGCAGGTTGAGGTCGGCTCGAACATGCGGATCAGACAGGCGCAGGGCCTGGTCGCGCCATCGGCGGCGGTCTATTTCGACGGCGTCAGCAAGACGGCGCTGGCCAGCCAGAGCGTGCTGCTCAAAAACCTGGCCGAGAACAAGCCGGAGCAGGCCGCCGAGGATGCGCTGGGCGTGCTGGCCACCGACGTGCTGGTCGGTGCCGCCGCGGCGGTCGCAGCCGCTGCTGGCGCGCTGGAGGCCGAGTCCGCCGGCTTGCCCATCGACAAGATCGACCAGAGCATCGCCAAGTAGGCGGACATGGTGCACGGCCGCAAGTCCGCGTCCACCTAGGCCGTTCGCATCACCGGTTTCACCACACGCAGGGGAGCATCATGCAAGCCAACCAAGCATCCGATTTCGCAACGCTGCGCCAGCTCACCGAGAGCTGGTTGCGTCGCCCGCTACTTCCTCTCGAGCAGGAGCAACTGCGGCGCTTCGCGTCAGAATCGTCCGCGCCGCCGGTAGCGCCTGCCGCCGAAACGGCCGGTGCGTCGCCGTCGCTGATCGATGCCGAGCGCGAGCGCGTGAAAGGCTTGATCCAGCAGATGCAGCAGACGATGCAGAACAGCAGAGTCGCGCTGGACGGCGCCACCGCGGCCAGCGAAGCGGCGGTGCTCAAGGCGATCCAGTCGGCCAGTTCGCTAGACCAGCTACCACCGGGCCAGTTACGTCCGCCGCAGAGCGGCGAGGGCGGCAGCAATCACCTGGTGATGGCGCAGATCCCCGATCGCCTGGCCAATCTCGTGCAGGCCGAAGTGCGCGCGTGCTTGGAGCGCGAGTTCGCGGCCCTGGCCCAGCAGATGCAGGCGGTGGTCGAGGCGGCGCGTGCGCAGGGGCTCATCGCGGATGCGCCGGCCGCGGAGCCGGGAGCACCATCGCCGCCTCCCGCTGCCTGAGCCGGGCGTGTGTTTCTCACGCGCATGATGCGCTTTGCGGCGTGGGCCAAGGCCTTGCGCAACGGCGTGCGATGCAAATGGCTGCGTGCCATCAGCGATCCAGCCTGGCGCCACGTCGCGGACGGTAGCTCGTTCGCCGGCCGTACTGGTGGATCGCATTGGATGGCAGCGGATGCCGCGAGGGGATACACCCCGCAGCGGTAGCAATACGCATCGGCCGAGGTCGCGGCGCATCGTGGCCGATGTTCCCTCGTCGCGCGCACATCGCGGCGAGGCTGGCGAGACAAACGCCGCACACGGTTTCACAGGTTCTGCACTGTCCCGTTTTCAGAGATCGTACGGCGTGGGCCGTACCCCAACCCAGGAGCGAACACATGGCATTTCCCACCGCGGTCAACGACCAGATCACCGATGCGGTCACCCAGTCCAACGTCAAGGTCATCGGCGAAGCGCCGGCCTTCGCGATGGCGTCGATCTACCAGAGCATGGCGCACTCGACGGGTATCCTGTTCGGGAACGCTGTCTCCGCGCAGCAGCAACAGAACACCCTGGCGCAGGCAGTGGCCAACCAGGGCGTCATGCGGATCTACAGCCTCGACTCGACCGCCGCCGCCGGCGCCACCGAGAAGGTCGCGCAGACCGGCGTCTCCGACAACCTCACCAGCCTGCTGACCGTACTCAACGCGTTCAAGCAGCCGTAGGCCATGCACGCTAACGCCGTCGCAAGACGGCGGTAGCGATGCGGTCTTCTGCCTGACGAGGACCGTTCTAGGGCCTATCCACAGCAGTCAATAACCAGGTCACCGACGCCGTCACCGTGCCCAATGCCAAGGGCATTGGCGAAGCGCCGTTACAGGCAATGACGTCCGTCGACAAAAGCTTGGCGCATTCGGTAGGCACGCCGTTCGAGAATGCTGTGTCAGCGCCGCTGCTGCCGGCTACGCTGGCGCAGGCGACCTGCCCGGGAGCAGTGCAGACGCCGAGCGCAAGCACGACCGCGGGCTTGGTTGAGAAGATCGCCCAGGCTGGTGTTGCCGACAATCTAGCCAGCTTGCCGGCGGTGCTGCGGGCGTTCAAGGACAAGATGCCGACGCGGGCTTGATGGTCATCGTTGAAGACGTGCTCTGCGACGGCTCAGCGCGACACGTCTTTGTGCTTGAAGGAGCGGCTTCAGCCGCAACGGGCAATCCCGCTCACGCACGTCGCGGCGGCGGCCGCTCCCCAGGACTTGCGGTGTGTTGGCCAGGGTGCCTGTGGGAGTGACCTCAGTCCCGACGCCTTCCAAGGTCGGTAGTCGGGAGACCTCGTTGATCGCTGACGTCTGCAAATAGGCCTCCCTTCGCGATTGAAGCTCACTAGCGTCGCCGGATCTTGCATCTACAGCGGTGTCGCTCTCGATGATCGACGTTCCGCGACGCCACGTCGTGCTTCCTGCCGCGTTGCCGTCGCCTCGTGGTGCGCGCGCCGGTTTTCTTTCGGCGCTTGCCTGAATCAAGTAGCCGTCGCTACACCACGCACGCGCTCCGGGGCGTCGGCCGGCGCGCGCGACAGCTCGCGGGTGCGATACGACTCGCCCCATTCGCGCAGGCTGATCAGCACCGGCGCGAGGGAGTGGCCAAGCGGCGTCAGCGCATATTCGACCTTGGGCGGCACCTGCGGATAGACGTGGCGCACGATGACGCCGTCCTCCTCGAGCTCGCGCAACTGCAGCGTCAGCATGCGCTGCGTGGCGTTGGGAACCAGGCGCGTCAGTTCCATGAAGCGCTTCTTGCCGGAGAGCAGGTGGAACAGGATCACCGGCTTCCACACCCCGCCGATCACCGACAGCGTGACTTCGACCGCGCAGCCGCTCTTGCCATCCAGACGTTTCAGACGCATGGTCGTTGTACCTACAAAATTGATAGTACCTGCGAAAATTGTACGTTCTTGCGATGCAGGAAGTGCGTCCCGACAATGCCTGCAATGCGGTTTCGCTGCAACCGATGCGGCGCTGCCCCTCGCCACTTTCCCCCAAGGATGTCTTGCCCATGAAAGCCATCACCCTGCGCCAGCCCGCTGGCCTCGAGAACCTCCGCCTCGTCGATCTGCCCGATCCCGGCCAGCCGGGCGCCGGCGAACTCCGTGTGCGCGTGCATGCCAGCTCGCTCAACTTCCACGACCTGGGCGTGGTGACCGGCCGCATGCCCAGCGCCGACGGCCGCATCCCGATGTCCGACGGCGCTGGCGTGGTCGAGGCGGTGGGCGAGGGCGTGGACGAGTTCGCCGTGGGCGATGCGGTCGTCTCGACCTTCTTCCCGACCTGGCTGGATGGCGGCCCGACCATCGCCGATTTCGCCACCGTACCCGGCGACGGCGTCGACGGCTATGCGCGCGAATACGTCGTTCGTCCTGCGCACTGGTTCACGCACGCCCCGCGCGGCTACAGCCACGCCGAAGCGGCGACGTTGACGACCGCCGGGCTCACCGCATGGCGCGCACTGGTGGTGGACGCGCACCTGAAGGCCGGCGACACCGTGCTGGTGCTCGGCACCGGCGGCGTGTCGATCTTCGCCCTGCAGTTCGCCAAGCACATGGGCGCCACAGTGATCGCCACCTCGTCGTCCGACGAGAAGCTCGCACGTGCGCAGGCGCTGGGCGCCGATTTCACCATCAACTACCGCCGCGACACCGACTGGGCGGCCAAGGTGCTCGATTACACCAACGGCCGCGGCGTCGACGTGGTGATCGAAGTGGGCGGACCGGACACGCTGGGCCAGTCCATCCGTGCCTGCCGCATCGGCGGCCACATCGCCTTGATCGGCGTGCTGACCGGCATTGCCGGCCAGGTGCCGACCGTGGCGCTGATGCAACGCCACCAGACCCTGCAGGGCCTGATCGTCGGCAGCCGCCGCCACCAGCGCGACATGGTCCGCGCCCTCGACGCGACCGGCATCAAACCGGTGGTCGACCAGACCTTCGCGCTGGAAGACATCGCCGATGCGTTTGCGCATCAGGCGGCGGGGAAGCATTTTGGGAAGCTGTGCCTATCGACCTGAATTGCGTGGATAACGAAGAAGGGATCGGCCCGTTTTTTGGCCATACCGGTCTCTGACAGAATTCATGGTCGATGAACTCAGACCACCTGGCTTACTCGGGCAACCCTTTCCTGTTGCGAAGCGTCGTATGCCAATTGCTGTGCCTGTTGCCGGTCGAAGGCTTGTGCGTGTTGCGACGTCTCGTGCAAGGGGGGAGCCGGCTCGCGGGTATCCAGCGACACCTTGAAGCCTGGTGTGGTCCCGACGACCCATAAGGTATCGCCAGACATGCGTACGCCATCAATCTTGGTGGCGTCCGTGATGCCCTCCTTCTTGCTCAACAGCATGGCGCGGGCGACGTGCTCGTCGGAGATCTCACGCGGGGTCGCCGCTCTGAGCTTGTCGAACATCGTCTGGTCGTTCGACGAAAGGCCGTCGTGTGGCCCCGGTTGCTGATCGCCGTGCGCAGCGTGCCCTGCGCCATTGGCCGTGGTGGCGTTGGGCGTAACAGCCGCCGGCCGTTCCGCATGCGGTGCAGCGTCCGGTGTCCTAGCGGGACCGACCGGCGTCGAGCGTTCGCTCTGGGTCGGCTGTGCCGCGTGCTTGATTTCTTCCGCCGTGGTGACGGCCTTCGGCACCATTCTGCTATTGGAAAAGAGTCCTTTCTGACCATCGTCCATCATTGTGACGATGGCGCTGTTCGGCCCTGGCCGTCCTGTGCTCTGATCGGGTTGCAGCGTGAGGGAGTAGGGACGCCCATCTCTGTCGAGTCCGGCCTGTGCGTGCGTGCGAGCGACTGCCGCGGTGGCTGCATCAATGTCGGCCTCGGTACGCGCAATCCCAGCGTTGGCGTAGGCATGCGCCACCAGGCCACGCATCGGGGTCGATTGCGGTAGCGTCGGATGCGCAAGGGCCTCGTTTGCCAGGACCGCGTATTGCTGCAATCCGGCTTGCTGGCTCCAATACACCTCGTTCAATTCGTCGCGCACAGTGCCGCTGGCCTGATTGGTGCCGTAGATCATCCCCGGTGTCATCCATTCACCGTTCGCGTTGCGCGTATACGTATGGCCGTCGGAGGCGGCGAGCGATTCGGTCTGGGTACTCGCATTCTGGACGGCGACAGGCACTTCCCCATGCCGGTTCCAGCCGAACTGGTTATACGCGATCTGGTACCGGCCCGCGATCGCGGCAGGCGTATTGGCGGCATTCTGCGCGATGATCAGCTTCGCTGCGTGATCCAGCTCAGCGGCTCGCTGCGGAGAGGCCGTCTCCACATGGCTGGCCGTCATGCCATGCTCAAGGTACTGATCGACCACGGTACGCGACCACGCATGGGTGTGGGCGTCGCGCACCCAGTTTCCTTCGCCATCCGCGCTGCGCGTGTCGCCCTTGCCAGGTGCAACGGAGTAGGGATTCTGCGCGGCGGACAGATTTGCCAGCCCCAGTTCATAGGACGCGTTGGCGGACTTGTAGTTCAGTTCGTTCGCCAGCATGTCTCCAGCGACATAGCGAACCTTGCCGTAGGTCGGTGTCGTGCGGCCTGCGCCGATCTGGGTTTCCGCAGTGATCTGTTGCGCTTCGGCGACGCGCGTCCACGTGCCTTTCGGATCTTTTGGGTCGCGGCTCCACGTGTTCCCGTCTCGATCCTGTTGCGTGAAAACACGTTCGAGGTCCTTTTGCTGCGCCCATTTTTCCCCAAGAAACGCGCCACCGATGCCTCCTACGACGCCGCCGACGCCGGAGGTGACAAGTGCGCCTGGACCAGTCGCCGCGCCGCCCGCCAGGCCATATCCGGCACCTGCCACGAAACCCAGTGCGATGCCCCCCCAATGCCACCGACATTGCGACCGATGAAATGGGTCTTGGCCGACTCGGCGCCTATGGTGTTGCCCTGCGCTTCCAGCTTCACCACCTGATGGCCAGTGATAGCGAAGTCGTAGGCCACTGCCGCAACTGCGACCGCGGTTGCACCTTTCGGTAGCACGCCTGGCGAAAGACCGCGAGAGGCGCCGACCGCCTCTGCGGCAACGGCGGCCTCTCCGACTGAGGCCGCGGGAGCTGCCCCGAGTCCCAACGGTGCGCGGGCCAGACCGGCGGCGCTGAGTTCGGCAGCGGCCAGGAACTTGGCAGCATCTGCCCCAAGCGTAGCGGCTGCTTCTCGCGAAATCGCGACCTTCGTGACTTTCGGTCCGGCGCCATCGGGTGCGACGAAGATGCCCTTGGGCGCGGCTTCAATGAACTGCGCCTGCACCATGGGCAGCACATCGGTAGCGCCCTGGCGCGCGTATATGGGCTTCAGCGCAGCGGTCGGCTGCCCGCCCAATGTCCTGACATTGGGATTGTCCAGCACCGTCGGCAATTCCACCTTGCCGAAGACGCGCTCCACGTTGGCATCGGTTGCGATCAGCTTGATGTCGCCCCGCAGCGAGGCAGCGAACTCCTGCGATGCTTCCCCCCATAGGCAACCTTCGAGGGAGGTAGCGCTTCGCGCAGCAGCCTTGGCGTCGCCGTAAAGGAAGTGGCCCGCAGCTTTTTCCGCGTCGGCCAGGCTTTGTCCCTGAGAGACGAAGATGCGTTCGGCAGTGGCCCGCACGGCCGCTTCAACCTGTTTGTTGCCAAGGAACTGCGCCCTGGGGGTACTGTTGATGATCGGTTCACCGGTCTTGCCCGCCAGTTCGAGGGCGATCGTTTTGGACGATACATTGCCGATATCCCGGCTATAGAGGATGCCGCCATCGCCGGAGGCTTTGGCCGAATACTGGCGCGCCAGGGCCTGGACTTCATCAAGCGAGGTCGCGCGCTTTATCTGATCGATTTGCTTGGCGTAGTCGTCGCTCATGACGCACGCTCCGCATCGGTCAGGATCCAGCCATCCCTGAAAAGAACCTTGCGCATGAAGTGCGCATTGGGATACTCGGTCAGGAGCGACGGACGGTCGTTGAACTGCATGCCTGCTTCGATCAAGCGCACTGCCAGCGTCTGAATCCTGCCGACTTCCGGGAAACTGAAGACGCGACAGGTTCCCGGCATGTGCATGCCGACGTCGCCATCGCGGCCATAGCCGAACGAGACGATTTCGATGTTGTAGTCGTTGCCGTCGGGCAGGAAGGCTCTTTGGATCTCGCCGAAGTATTCGGCGTCGCCGACCTCTACCGCGAACGTCTCATGACGCTGCTCGTCGACGATGCCGCGTACGCCACCGGAGAATCGGGCGCGGCCTTCGGGAAACTGCAGCCAGTCGAAAGTGGGGTGCTGGTGCAGGTCCATGTCTGTCGCTCCTTCGGGATGTCGGGCACGATCATGGCCCTCGCGCTGGAGTTTTACGCTGGGATGCGGAGTGGAGCAACTGTAGTGGAGGAGAGTAAAACCAGGGTCAGAGTGCACTTCCCCTGCACGGACTCTGGACGTTGCCCGGTGGGGAGACTTGTGCGGATGTACTGACTATCCCGGGGGGGATTCATTTCGCCGGCGGCAGTGAAGGGGTACCTGCTGACCAAGTTGGCCGGCTTCGAGCACGAAGTCTTCGCGGTGTTGTTCACGGATACAAAGCGTCGTCTGATCGACTACGTGGAGATGCTCCACGGCACGGTCGACGCCGCCGACGTGCATCCGCGCGAGGTGGTGAAGCAGGCGCTACGGCTCAATGCGGCCGGGGTCATCGTTTCCCACAACCATCCGAGCGGAGGGCACCGAGCCGAGCGCGGCCGATAAGGCGATGACCTCACGGCGTCGCCTGGCGCTGGTGGACATTCGCACGCTGGATCACGTCATCGTCGCAGGCGCCGTCGCCATGTCGTTCGCAGCGCACGGTTTGCTTTGACGTTGGGGGCTTCGGCCCCCTTTTTGCTACGCCTGCTGGTGCATCACGCCAGCCGCCGCGGTGATGGCGACATAGGGCTGACGCTGCCAGCGGGGATCGGTGCAATGCTCAGCGCCCGGCGCTGTCCTCCAGAGCGGACGCTCATGCAGGAATCTGCATGGATGGGTGGAAGAAGATCACCAACGCGGCGCAGGGGTTGCTGACCGCCAGCGTCTACTGCTGCAGGGGCGTAGGGCGTGGAGTAGGTCACGCCGTGGTAGCCGCGACGCAACCTCGAAGACCGATGGTTGCCTGGCATGTCGGTAACAACGTCAGCAGGCATGGAGGTAGCATGGCCGGGCCCCACTCTCGGGGCAGCAATGAATCCGCAACCCAGCGCCTCTCTTTTGTTCACAGCGGCCATCGTCTGCCGCAGCAGTCGCTGCGGTGGCGATGGCATTGCCATAAAATATTAATAAAATTCAGATAGTTGTAGCTTGGTTTGGCCCAGGGCCCTCTTGGGTGGATTTCTTCAAGTTGTGGTCAGGCACAGTTCCGGTAAAGTAATGCGGCGCGAGCCTCGCTCTTGAGCCTTCATGGCTGATATGCAGATGCTCAAGCGCTATCCCCACCTTCGCGCGGAAGAGCTGGTACAGCACTCCACCCGTTTCTCGGACCTCGCCGTCTGCTTCTACAAACCGACTGTAAGCCACCCGCCATGCCGAGAACCACGCATTGCCTGTCCCAGCCGACGCCACAGCAATCGGCGCCGGCGCTGTCTCGTTGAGCCACGCTTATCGCAAGTCGCCCGAAAACAAGCACGTCATTTCAGCAACCAGGGAGGTTCATCATGAAACTACGCGCCATTTCCGCCACTCTCGCACTGGCTGCGGCTTTAGGCCTCGGCATCAGCGCCCCAGCTCGCGCACAGACGCCTGATTCTTGCTCGGTCTTTCTTTGCATGGCCAGCGTGTCCGGGTTCGGCGCTCCGAGTCCGCAATGTACGGCACCAATCGCAGCCTTCCACGCCATCCAGATATGGGACCCGAAGTTTGACGCGCCGGCCACGGCGGCGGCACGCCGGACATTTCTGATGACATGTCCAGGCGCGACCGTACCGAATCAACACATCTTGGAAGCCATCATTAGGGAGTGGGGCTACAAATTTTGACAGGTGTCGCCCGCTGATCCAGAAAGCGACTGCGTCTGGGACTTTTCGGGGATATCGCCAGGCCCCTGTTCGCCATGCTCATCGCGCACTGCTCGTGGACCGGCCAGCCTTTCGTAGACATCCAGTTGCCATAATTGATGGCAATGTCCGGGGTGTTTATGGGCGGCAGCAACCAATACACGGATGAGTTCCGTGCCAAAGCGGTGAGATAGGTAATCGGGCGTGGCTTCACGGTGGAGGAAGTCGCGTCCCGGGTCCAAGCACGTGTTGTATCGCTGGTGCAGGCAGCCGAGAAGACGGATGGTGGGCTGTCGCCGGGCAGAGCCGGTCGGTAGTGATCCTTGTCACTTTTTGGGCACGATGAGCCAGGTGTCGCCGCCAGAGGTGTTTTGTAGGCGGACGGTCACATCGTCTGCTTCGTAGGCCAGAAGGGTATCTGCCGGTGTCGGTGAGGCGACTGGCAGAATCACCGTGCGGTCGGCATCGGCACCGATGGGCAGGACCCGGCGCGTGTTCTCGACCCAGCCTATGGCGGTGTGCGCTTGGTCGGTCGGGTCGTTGATTTGCAGATAGCTGATGCCCTCCTGCTGAAAGACATACACCCGCGCGGTACTGAGCTGGGATAGATCGCGAGCCTGTGGGTACCTCGACCCAAGCCGGTACTCGCCGAGGCAAGGATATGGCCGATATCCGGGCAGCGCGCCGACGCGCTGCCCGTGAGCAGCGTCAGTGCGGCGGCCAGCTTGATTGCAATGTGGTGGTGACGCATCACGTGTCCTTCCCCCTGGGGGTGGGCGTCTGCATCTCAGGCTCGGCCAAGGGGCGTGATCCCCATCAGGCGGGTGTTGACAAGCGGACTGCGCAAGCGTGGTCGGAAACTACCGCGTTGAGGGGTCAGACTTTTCCTACAGCCCGCTGTAGGGCCACGCATGGAAGGCGTTCGGCGAAGCCGGCCACGCCCGCCTGAATGAGGGGAGGTGGAAATTCAACCACACCTATGTCAGAGTTTGCCCCAACCTGCCCCAACTGCGCATAAGGACCATGGCCGCAGCAGGACCAGAACCTGCATCGATCCCTCAGCCCAGGTGGTGGGCAAATCCGCAGTCGTCAGCAAGAAATTGCTCTTGCGGCTGCCGGGCAGTGCTTCGCCCCCGTCCAAGCCCTTCTGCTCAGCCTCGCCCCGCTGGCGTCCTCGCTCTGTAGGACTGCCTCCTGATCCCGATCCACCGGTTTTGCTTCTGACCCGACGAGACCTGCCGTGAATACAGCATTTCGCCAACGCCGCTCCCTCATCCCGCTCTCGCCGTGGTTCGCGGCACTGCTGCTTGCCGGTGGACTCTGCGCCGGCCAGGCCAACGCACAGGTGATCGTCAATGATCCGGAGTCGATGTACAAAGCGATGGCGGAGTACGCGGAGACCGCGAAACGCTGGCAGGAAACGATCAGCCAGTACCAGAAGCAGTTGGAGCACTACCAGCAGCAGCTCATCAAGCTCCAGCGGCTGCAACTGGGCGAGTCCACCATGCAGGACAACTTCGCCGAGCGGCCCCAGGACTACGGCCTGGAAGACAGTTGCCCGGGCGCCGCCAAGAGCGGCCTCTCGGGACTGCTCAACCAGTTCAAGGCCCTGGCGCCGAACATGAGCGGTGACGCGGTGGGGGAGCAGACCAAGGTGTGCGCGCGCATCGTGATGGCGCAGAACGCCCAGTACAACGAGACCGTGCGCATGCTCAAGCGACTGATCGAGCGCAACCAGCAGTTCAAGCAACAGATCGAGGCCCAGCGCGACAGCGTCGGGTCGAGCCAAGGCGCGCTGGCCGCCAACGATAACGAAGTCCGCCGCTTCGCGGCGCAGAATGCCATGGACCTGGACTACTGGAATGCGCAGATGAAGGCTTACGACTCCTACATCGTGGCGCTCAAGGACGACCAGTCGCGGCTCGCGCGGCGCGCCCTGAATGGCAACAAGGACGACCTGCTGGGGCAGGTCGTGCAGGCCGGCGTGCTGGCTGGCGCGCTGCAGAACTGACCGCGTAGCAGCCCACATTCATCACCAGACACCGGATAGACAGGCAGCATGAACGGACTTTTCGACACTGCGACGCACTGGGTGCAGCCGCTGGCGGACGCCAACCTGGGCGACTTCCTGTTCTTCAGATTGGTGAACAACTACTTCACCAACGAGATCGCGACCTTCGGTCTGGAGTTGACGCGGCGTGCGATGAACTGGGTGAGTGTGATTGCGCTGACGGCGACGATGTTCTGGGTGCTGATCCAGGGCTATCGCATCGCCACCGGGCAGTCGCGCGAATCGGCGATGGCGACGATGGTCAAGGCGGCCAAGGTCGCGGTGATCCTGATGATTGCCTCCACCGTCGGCGCCAACGGCG
>NZ_NQYT01000052.1:0-14548 GCF_009192935.1 Xanthomonas sp. LMG 12461 | reverse complement strand
GCTTGGCCGGATGCGGCGGGGTGGCCGCGGCGGCGGAGGCGGAGGAAGCGAAGGAGGCGGTCATGAGCAGGACGAGGCTCGCTAGCAAGGGGCGGTGAGGCATTTAATGGGGCTCCGGCGGCAGTAACGCAACGGGACGCGCCGCCTTGGCCAGGCGGCGGCAGCGGGCGGGCGCCGCGCAGTGCCGGCCGAGTCTCCCTGCAACGCTGCGCCGTGGCAAGCGTGCCGAGGCAGTGCGGCCTGCGACGCAGGGCAATCGGCGAGCCGTGGTGCCGCGCTGGCATCGCGGCGGGCAGCCGTGGCCAGCGAAGCCGAATGGCGCTGCATCGCACCGCACACGACCGATCACCAGGAAAGCAACGCCAGATGCACGGGGGTGCACAGCCCCGACCCACGCCCGATTCGCCCAGGCCCAGCGCCCATCCCGGGTCGCGCCGCCACAGCCACCGCGCAATCTGCCGGACCTCGCCGACTGGACGCGGCTAACACGCTCGGGAACACGCTCCTCTATCATCGGCCGCATGGCTTCCCTTCCTGGCGACACCCTCAGCGCCTCGCCCGCCGCGTCCGGCTACAGCCAGCGCAGCCGCGAGATCGAACCCTTCCACGTCATGGCCTTGCTGGCCCGCGCCAACGAACTGGAACACGCCGGCCACGACGTGATCCACCTGGAAATCGGCGAGCCGGACTTCACCACCGCTGCGCCGATCGTCGCCGCCGGCCAGGCCGCGCTGAGCGCCGGCCATACCCGTTACACGGCCGCGCGCGGCCTGCCGGCCCTGCGCCAGGCGCTGGCGGACTTCTACCGGCAGCGCCACGACGTCGACCTGGACCCGGCGCGCATCCTGATCACCCCCGGCGGCTCCGGCGCGCTGCTGCTGGCCAGCGCGCTGCTGGTCGATCCGGGCCGCCACTGGCTGATGGCCGATCCCGGCTACCCGTGCAACCGCCACTTTCTGCGCCTGGTCGAAGGTGCCGCGCAGCTGGTACCGGTCGGCCCAGACAGCCGCTACCAACTGACCCCGGAGCTGCTGCAGCGGCACTGGAACGCGGACAGCGTCGGCGCGCTGGTGGCATCGCCGGCCAATCCCACCGGCACCGTGCTGTCGCGCGCCGAACTGGCCGCGCTGTCGCAGACGCTGCACGCTCGCGGCGGGCACCTGGTGGTGGACGAGATCTACCATGGCCTCAGCTACGGCATCGACGCACCCAGCGTGCTGGAGGTCGACGACGACGCCTACGTGCTCAACAGCTTCTCCAAGTACTTCGGCATGACCGGCTGGCGCCTCGGCTGGCTGGTGGCGCCGCGCGCGGCAGTGCCGTCGCTGGAGAAGCTGGCGCAGAACCTGTACATCAGCGCGCCCAGCATCGCCCAGCACGCGGCGCTGGCCTGCTTCCTGCCGGAAACGCTGCAGATCCTGGAAGCGCGCCGCGCCGAATTCGCGCAGCGTCGCGACTACCTGCTGCCGGCGCTACGCGCGCTCGGCTTCCGCATCGACGTCGAGCCGGAGGGCGCGTTCTACCTGTACGCCGACGTGTCCGATTTCACCGACGATGCGCAGGCGTTCTGCGCGCACTTCCTGGAGACCGAGCACGTCGCGTTCACCCCGGGCGTGGATTTCGGCCGCCATCGCGCACGCCAGCATGTGCGCATCGCCTATACCCAGAGCCTGCCGCGGCTGCAGGAGGCGGTGGCGCGGATCGCGCGCGGGCTGGGGCGCTGGACGCGCTGAGGCGACCAGCGGCGGGGGAGACGCGAGTGAAGCCAGCCTTGCTCATCTATCGCGAAGCCATCGAATCCGATCTGGCTGCCATCTGCGCGCTCGGCGAGGAAGTGAACGCTGTCCACCATGACGCGTTTCCCCACATCTTCGCCGGCCCGGGCGATGCGGACCGCGACGTGGCGCACTGGAAGCGCAGCATCGGCCAGGACAATGCCACCACCATCGTCGCCGAAGCGCAGGGCGTCCTCGTCGGTTTCGTCACGGTCGGCATGGTGTCGGAATCGCACTCACTGCTGCAGCCCATGCGCTTCGGCCGGGTAGGCAGCGTGGGCATCACCCAACGCCATCGCGGCCAGGGGATCGGCCCGGCGCTGATGCAGCGTGCGCACGAGTGGGTGGCGCTGCGCGGCGGTGTCGAAATGCGCCTGAATGTCTGGGCCTTCAACACCCACGCACTGCACGTTTACGAAGAACTGGGTTATGAAGTCCGTTCGCTGACCCTCGTCAAGTCGTTGGCCGACGGGGCCTGAGCACCCGCTGCGGCGACGCCCTGAGATCACCTTGAGAACGCGGACAATGCCGGCTCGATCGTGACGCAACGCGACGCATTGCGCGCAGGCTCGACCGCTCATTGAATGGCGCGCCAAGCCAGAAGATGGTCCGCGCCCCAGCCGGGACGCGGACCACACCACTCACTTGGACAACCGCTCCCACAGGAAGCTGTACGCCAGCGCCTGCATGTGCGCCGCCTGCGCATTGTTGGCCGCACCGCCATGGCCGCCTTCGATGTTCTCGTAGTAGGTCACGTCCTTGCCGGCGTCGATCATCTTCGCCGCCATCTTCCGCGCATGGCCCGGGTGCACGCGGTCGTCGCGGGTGGAGGTCAGGAAGATCACCGGCGGATAGGTCTTTTTCGGGTCGAACAGGTGGTACGGCGAGAAGGTCTGGATGAACTTCCAGTCGTCGGTGTCCGGGTTGCCGTACTCGGCCATCCACGAGGCGCCGGCCAGCAGGTGGCTGTAGCGCTTCATGTCCAGCAGCGGCACCTGCACCACCACCGCGCCGAACAGCTGCGGGTACTGCATCAGCATGTTGCCGGCCATCAGCCCGCCGTTGCTGCCGCCCTGCACGCCCAGGTGCTTGGCCGAGGTGATCTTGCGCGCGACCAGGTCCTGCGCCACTGCCGCCATGTCCTCGTAGGCCTTGTGCCGGTTCTGCTTCAGCGCCGCCTGGTGCCAGCGCGGACCGTACTCGCCGCCGCCGCGGATGTTGGCCAACGCGTACACGCCGCCCTGGTCGAGCCAGGCGCGGCCCAGGCTGCCGGAGTAGAACGGGGTCATCGAGATCTCGAAGCCACCGTAGGCGTACAGCAGGGTCGGCGCGCTGCCGTCGGCCTTGAGCTGCTTGGGCCGGACCAGGAAGTACGGCACCTTGGTGCCGTCCTTGGACACGGCGAAGTGCTGCTCGATCTCATCCTTTGAGGCGTCGAAGAAGCTCGGCATCGCCTTCAGCGTCTCGATGCTCTTCGGCCCGCGCTGCACGTCGGCCAGCATCAGCGTGGTCGGGGTCAGGAAGTCGGTGGAAGTCAGCCACACCTGGTCGTTCTCGTCGGCATCGACCGCATCGACGCTGGTGCTGCCGAAGGCCAGGTCGCCGACCGGGAACGCTGCACGCGCCCATTCGCCCTCGCCCGGGGTCAGCACCCACAGCCGGCTCTTGACGTCGTCGAGCACGTTCAGCACCAACCGCGACTTGGTCCAGGCGAAGGACGCCAGCGACGCGGTCTTGGTGGGCGTGAACAGCACCTGGAAGTCGCGCTTGCCGGCCATGAAGTCATCGAACCTGGTCGCCAGCAGCGCACCGGCCGGGTAGGTCGTGCCGCCCACCGTCCACGGGTCGCGCAGTTCCAGGGTCAGCCACTGGCGGTGCACGCCCTTGTTGGCCGAGTTGGGCACGTCGATCTTGGTCAGGCGGCCGTCGGCGCCGCGCAAGTACATCTCGTCGTTGTAGAACGCCAGCGTGCGGCTGACGAAATCGCGCTCGTAGCCGGGCGTGTCGTCGTGCATCGCGGCGATGTACATGTCGTCCGGCTTGCCCTCGTAGACCAGGGTGGCGCTGGTCATCGGGGTGCCGCGCTTCCACTGCTTGACGATGCGCGGGTAGCCGGAGCTGGTCAGCGAGCCGGGGCCGAAGTCGGTGTACAGGTAGACGGTGTCGGCATCGATCCAGCTCAGGCCGCCCTTGGCCTCGGGCCGGAAGAAGCCGTCCTTGATCCACTGCTTGGTGCTCAGGTCGAACTCGCGGGTGACGTCGGCGTCGGCGCCGCCGCGCGACAGCGCGATCAGGCAGCGGCGGTACTCCGGGCGCAGGCAGTTGGCGCCATGCCACACCCAGTTCTCGCCCTCGGCCTTGTTCAGCGCGTCGAGGTCCAGCACCGTCTCCCACTTCGGCTCGGGCTTGCGGTACTCATCGAGCGTGGTGCGGCGCCACAGGCCGCGCTCGTGGGCGCGGTCCTTCCACAGGTTGTAGTAGTAAGGGCCGATCTTCTGCACGGCCGGGATCTTGGCGTCGGAATCCAGCACCTCGCGGATGCCGGCCTCGCGGGCCTTGAAGGCGGGGGTCTCGGCCAGCCGCGCCTCGGTCTTGGCGTTCTGCGCCTTGACCCAGTCCAGCGCCTTGGTGCCGGTGACGTCTTCGAGCCAGGCGTAGGGGTCTTGGGGCATCGCGGTTTCCTTGGCCGCGGCGGTGCCGGCGGCGAGCAGGCCGGCGATCAGGCAGGCGTGTGCGAGTGAGGACATGTTCGGATCCGTGGAAGGACAGCGCCGCACCGTAGCACGCAGCATCGCCGCCCTCCCCTGCCGAAGGTCAGGCCGGGCGCGCGGTCCGCAGCGCCGGCCGGCGCCGCCGCGCCTGCGCCCGCGGGCGTGCCCGCCACTGTCCCAACAGGCGCCGCAACGGCGGCAGCGGGAAGCGGTGCAAGGCCCACCAGGCGCTCAGCGGCATGCCCAGCAACCACAGCGGCCGCCAGCCCAGCCACTCGCTGTGGCCGCGCGCGGCCGGCCATACCAGGACCAGGGCCAGCCCGGCCAGGATCGCCTGACGCAGCAGGCGGCGCAGGCCCGGGTGCGGGACGTGGGTGCGCGGGGAGGACGGAACGATCGGCATGACGGCAGCTCCTGGAAGTCGAGGCGCGCAGGTTGCCGCCGCGACATCTCAGGGGCTGCGACGCACCATTGACATGGCGCACGCGCATACTTCACCGGCGTTCGCCCTTCGCCCCGGAATCTCCTATGCGCCTGCTCTCCCTGTTCGCTTCCGTGCTGCTGCTGGGCATGGCCGTCCCGTTGCCGACGGCCCGCGCCAAGGCGCCGGACCCGGAGCAGGAGCCTGCGCAGCCGCCGATCGACCTGCAGCGCTTCATGGGCCGCTGGTACGTGATCGCCCACATCCCGTACTTCGCCGAGCGCGGCCACGTCGCCAGCAGCGACGAGTACACCCTCAAGGAAGACGGCAAGATCGCGGTGCGCTACGAGTACCGCAACGGCTTCGACGAGCCGGTCAAGGAGCTCAACTCGCGCGCCACCGTCAAGGAAGGCACCGGCAACCGCCGCTGGACCACCTGGTTCTTCAGAATGGTGCCCACCAAGTACCGCATCCTGGAAGTGGCGCCGGACTATTCCTGGGCGCTGATCGACTATCCCGGCCGCGACCTGGCCTGGGTGTTCGCGCGCTCGCCGAACATGAGCCACAAGCAGTACCGCGAACTGGTCGACAAGCTGGACCACCAGTACGGGGTCAACATCGACAAGCTCAAGCGCGTGGCCCAGCGCCGCGACCAGGTCGGCAAGCTCGGCTTCGAAGTGCCGAACAAGCCCTGAAGCAATTCCCGTCGCAGCCGGCTGCGACGCGGACGACCCGATCCGCATTGCGCTGGGCCGGCGTACGCCGCGCGCCCGTGTGCCGTTCGGGCCACATCAGGCCTCTTACTGCGACCATCCAACGCCGCCACGCCGCCGCACCGGGCATGGTCTGCACCGGCACCACGATCATCCTTCGCTCAGCGAAGCACCCGGCGCGGCCCGTATGATCGGGGCGCCCTCCCCCACAGACAGGTGCACCGCTTGGCCAGCGTCCTCTCCGAACCTCTCGACGAAGCACCGCGCGGCTGCGCGGACGCGACCCAGCTGCGCGGCCAGGTGTTCGCGCAGAACTGCCCGTCCCGGGCCGTGCTCAGCCACGTCACCAGCCGTTGGGGCGTGCTGGTGCTGGTGGCGCTACGCAAGGGCACCCATCGCTTCGGCGATCTGCGCCGCAGCCTGGAAGGGGTCAGCGAGAAGATGCTGTCGCAGACCCTGCAGGCGCTGGAAGCGGACGGCCTGGTGCAGCGCACCGCCTATCCCGTGGTGCCGCCGCACGTGGAGTACGACCTGACCCCGCTCGGCGAGGAAGCCGCGGCGCATGTACACGCGCTGGTGGACTGGATCGAGCGCAACATCGGCGTGATCCTCGGCGGCGGCGCGCCGCTGGATGCGGCGTAGGCGTCGACCTCCAGGCTGCGACACGCATTGGCGGTAAAGCCGCGGTCGCGGCTGGAGCCGCTCCCACGCGGGCTATCGCAGCGCGCGCGGCGACGCCTCAGTCGTCGCTGTAGTTGCTCAGCGCCAGCGACAGCAGCGCCTTGGCCTGTTCGCGCAGCGAGCGCGGCTCGACGATCTCCGCATCCGAGCCGTAGTGCAGCACGTCCATCAACAGTTCGCGCGAGACGCTGTAGGGCACCTTCAGTTCGTAGCGGCCATCGGCCAGGAACCGGCCCTGCTGCTTGGAATGCCAGTGCTCGTCGGCGACCCAGCGCGCGGCCTTGGGGCTGAACACGATGGTGGCCCAGCCCTTGGGCGCGCCGGAGAAGATGCCGTAGCTGGCCGCCAGCTGCGAATCCAGTTCGGCGTCGGCCACGTCCTGCGCCGGCTGGTCGAGCAGGCGCGCGTGGTTGATGCGGTCCACCGCGAAGCTGCGCACCGCGTCGCGGCCATGGTCCCAGGCGTCCAGGTACCAGTTGTCGCGGTAGTGGGTGATGCGCTGCGGCGACACCGTGCGCTTGGTCGATTCGTCGGTGGAGCGGGCGCGGTAGTCGAAGGACAGGCGCTTGCGCTCCAGCACCGCCGAGGCGACGGTACGGAAACTGGCTTCGTCGAGCTTGCGGCCGCGGTGCGGGATCACCCGCACCCGCTCCACCGGCCAATGGGTCGCCCCGGCCTGGGCGGCGAGCAGGCTTTCGATGCGCTGCTGCAGCGGCGCCAGCACCGAGGACAGCACCCCGCCGCCGGTGCGCGCCAGCAATTGCTGCGAGGCCAGCAGCGCGTGCAATTCCTCCGAACTCAGCCACAGCCCGGGCAGCTCGAACCGGTCGCTCTCCCCGGACTCGTAGCGGAAGCCGGCCTCGCCGTCACCCTCCACCGGCGCCATCAGCGCATCGCGCAGGAAGGCCAGATCGCGGTAGACGGTGGCGCGGGAGCAGCCCAGTTCGTCCTGCAGCCGCGCCACCGTCACCGGGT
Source organism: Xanthomonas sp. LMG 12461 (assembly GCF_009192935.1). Classification (NCBI taxonomy): domain Bacteria; kingdom Pseudomonadati; phylum Pseudomonadota; class Gammaproteobacteria; order Lysobacterales; family Lysobacteraceae; genus Xanthomonas; species Xanthomonas sp. LMG 12461. The sequence continues at coordinate 7,272 of NZ_NQYT01000052.1, read as the reverse complement.
AGCGTGCGGACTTGAGCAGGCGGTGCAGTGCGTTGATGCGTTCGTAGCGGTCCATGGCCCCGATTATGTCTGAGTCGACGGCGGAAAACGCCTGCCTGGCGCGGCAGCCGGCTGCGCGCCCGAACCGTCGATGAAGCCGGCGTCCGGGGCCGGCCAGGGTGTCATGTGGATCCGGTATGATGAAATCGTTTCCATTTCGTTAGCCGAAGGCTGCGTCCTCATCCCCGGAGAAGCCATGTCCCGCCGTGCCACCCTCGTATCCGCCATCGCTTTGTTGCTGCTGAGCACGTCCCCGGCCTGGGCCGCCGACGTCGCCACCTCACCGACAGCCACGGACCCGGCCAGTTCGCCGTGGAGCGGATCGGGCGAACTGGGCTTCGCCTCCTCGCACGGCAACAGCACCAACGAAAGCCTCAACGGCCGGCTCAAGGGCCAGTACGTGGACGGCGACTGGATCCACAGCCTGGACCTGCTCGCCCTGCACGCCAGCGCCGAGTACACCGACACCAATCCGGACGGCACCACCTCGCGCAAGCGCCAGACCACCTCCAACCGCTACACCGGCAGCGCCGGCAGCGCGCTGCAGCTCGGCGAGCACCGCCAGCTGACCGCCTCGCTGCGCTACGAGCGCGACGACTTCGCCACCTACGACCGCCTGGCGACGATCGGCATCGGCTACGGCACCCGGATCATGGACGGCGACCGCCGCAGCATCGACGTGCAGATCGGTCCCGGCGTGCGCCGCGCCCACGACGTGGTCGAGGACCGCACCGAAACCGGCCTGATCGGCCGCGGCCTGGTCGACTTCAAGTACGGCCTGACCAGCAACACCGAGCTGGGCAACACCCTGCTGGTCGAATCCGGCGCGTACAACACCTTCGCGCAGAACGACCTGGGCATCTCGGTGAGCATGAACGAGCGCCTGGCGCTGAAGGCCGGCTGGCAGGCGCGCTACAACAGCGACGTCAGCGACGACAAGAAGAAGACCGATACCTTGACCACGATGAACCTGGTCTACAAGTTCAAGTGAGCCGGGATTGGGGAGTGGGGATTCGGGATTGGGGAGAGGCAGCGCGTCGCCTCGCGACGCCGCAGGGCTGACCCGTTGATTCGCTTCTCGCAGGAACCGCTGCAGCCGCGCCCCGCCAGCACGGCACGCAATGGCGTTGGCGCGCAGGGACCAATGCACCTCACCTGCAGGAGCGGCGTCAGCCGCGACAGGCTTTCCCGGTAACCCCTATCGCGGCTGCAGCCGCTCCCCCACGCGCGCAACCGGCACTGCCGGGGTCTGCACTGTGGGAGGGACTTCAGTCCCGACGACGGAGGGTGTCAGTCCGCTTTCGGCTTCGCTTGTCGCGACTGCATGACAGGTGCCCCCCACCGTCGCTGGCGCGGACTGCGCACGCCCTCAGGCCGGCAGATCGACATCCAGCAGACTGTGGGAGGGACTTCAGTCCCGACGACGGAGGGTGTCAGTCCGCTTTCGGCTTCGCTTGTCGCGGCTGCATGACAGGTGACCCCCACCGTTGCTGGCGCGGACTGCGCACGCCCTCAGGCCGGCAGGTCGACATCCAGCAGTTCGCGCGCGCCGGCACCCAGCAGGGCCTCGGCCACGGCCTGGCCCAGCGCCTGCGGATCCTGCGCACTGCGCTGCAACTCCGCGCGCACCAGGCGCCCGTCGGCGACGCCGCCGACCAGGCCCTGCAACAGCAGGTCCTCGCCGCGCCATTGCGCGAAGGCCGCCACCGGCACGTGGCAGCTGCCGTGCAGGGCGCGGTTCATCGCCCGCTCGGCCTCCACGCAGGTGCGGGTCGGGGCGTCGTCCAGCGCGGCGAACAATGCCAGTGCGGCACTGGCGTCCTCGCGGCATTCCACCGCAATGGCGCCCTGCGCCGGCGCCGGCAGCCAGTCCGGCGCCTGCAGGCGCTGGGTGATGCGCCCCTCCAGGCCCAGCCGCTGCAGGCCGGCGCAGGCCAGCACGATGCCGTCGTAGCCGCCGTTGTCGAGCTTGGCCAGGCGCGTGTTGACGTTGCCGCGCAGGTCCAGCAGTTCCAGGTCCGGGCGCCGCGCGCGCAGCTGCGCCTGCCGCCGCAGCGAGGAGGTGCCGACGCGCGCGCCCAGCGGCAGCGCGTCCAGCGAGGCATAGAGGTTGGAGATCAGCGCATCGGCCGGATCGGCGCGCGGCAGGATCGCCGGCAGCACGAACGGCGGATCCAGCTCCATCGGCACGTCCTTGAGCGAATGCACCGCGCAATCGGCCTCGCCGCGCAGCATCGCCAGCTCCAGTTCCTTCAGGAACAGGCCCTTGCCGCCGATCGCGGCCAGCGAGCGGTCCAGGACTTCGTCGCCGCGGGTGCTCATCGGCACCAGCACCACGTCCAGGTGCGGGTGCGCGCGGCGCAGGCAGTCGGCGACATGCTCGCTCTGCCACAGGGCGAGCGGACTCTTGCGGGTAGCGATGCGCAGGATGTTCATGCGCGCATTATCGCGGAAAGCCGGCGTCCGCCGCTGCACGCGGGCGACCCGGGCGGCGTCAGCGCTGGTGGATCTCCTTGCGCAGCTGCGCCACGCAGCGCCGGCTGACCTCCAGCGGCTGCTTGCCATGGCGCAGCACCGCCTGCACCTGGCCCTCGCCGAGCCGGCGCAATTCCACCAGTTCGTGGCGTGCGACCAGGCAGTTGCGGTGGATGCGCACGAAGCGCTCGGCGAACTCCTCCTCCAGCGCGCGCAGCGATTCCTCGATCAGATCCTCGCCGCGCGCGTGGTGCACGACCACGTACTTTTCCTCGGCCTGCAGGTAGTGGATGTCGTCGACCGGGATCAGCCGCAGGCTGCCGCGCAGGCGCGCGCACAGGTGGGTGCGGCGCTGCGGGGCCGGCGCCGCGGCGTCGCCGTTGCCGCGTCCGGCCATGAAGGTACGGGCGCGCTGCAGGGCCGCGGCCAGGCGCTCGGCGCGCACCGGCTTCATCAGGTAGTCGATCGCCGCCGCCTCGAACGCGGACAGCGCATGCGCGTCGTAGGCGGTACAGAACACCACGGCCGGGCGCGGTTCGAAGGTGGCCAGGTGGCGTGCGGCCTCCAGGCCGTCGAGACCGGGCATGGCGATGTCCAGCAGCACCAGGTCCGGCTGCGCCGCGGCGCAGGCGTGCAGCGCGTCCATGCCGTTGTCGGCTTCGGCCACCACTTCCACGCCGGCATGCGCGGCCAGCAGCGTGCGCAGGCGTTCGCGCGCCAGGGGTTCGTCGTCGGCGATCAGCACCTTCACCCAGACCTCCCTCACTCGACTGGCGTGCGCTGCGGCCGATACTAGCCCTGGTTCTGCACGCCCGCCATCGGCATCGCACCATGCCGCCACGCGGCCGCTGCAATCAGCTGCCGGCGAGGCAGGCGTCCATCCAGTCGCCCAGGTCGGCGATTTCCTCGGCGCAGACCTGGTGCGCCATCGGATAGCGTCGCCACTGCACCGGCATGCCCAGCGCCTGCAGGGTCTGCGCGGTACGCTCGGCGTAGGTCTGCGGGATCACCGGGTCGCCCTGGCCATGGGCCATGAACAGCGGTTGCCGCAGGGCCGCCGGGACGTGCCACTTGGCGACGCTCTCCAGTTCGGGCAGGTAGGTGGACAGCCCGATCAGGCCGGCCAGCGGCCGTTCGCGGCGCAGGCCGGCGGCCAGGGTGATCGCGCCGCCCTGGGAAAAGCCGGCCAGCAGCAGGCGCTCGGGCGGCACGCCGCGCGCGTCCTCGCGCGCGATCAGTTCCTCGACCTGCGCCACCGATTCGGCGACGCCGGCACTGTCGGCGCGGTTGGAGAAGTCCATGCTGACGATGTCGTACCAGGCGCGCATGCGCACGCCGTTGTTGACCGTCACCGGCCGCACCGGCGCGTGCGGGAACACGAAGCGCAGCGCCGGCCAGTGCGGCCGCACCAGTTCCGGCACCAGCGGCGCGAAGTCGTTGCCGTCGGCGCCCAGGCCGTGCAGCCACAGGACGGTCCAGCGCGGCGCGGCGCCGGTCTCGTGTTCCACTGTCTCCAGCATGTCGGTTCCCGATGAATGAGGCCGGATAGTATGCCGGCCTCAGCCCCCGGCCTGCGCCTCGGCCTCGGCACGGCGTGCGGCGGCCTCGCGGCGCAGTTCGGCGGCGCGCAGCAGCACCGCCGGCGGCTGCGACTCCTCGGGAATGGCGAGGATGCGCAGCTTGCGCAGCCACAGGCCGGCGGCGCGCGAGGAGCTGATCGCCACCACCGGCACCGCCAGCGCCATGCCGATCACCACCGGCGCCATCCATGCCGCCAGCGACGGCGACACGGCATAGGCCATGCCTCCCATCAGCAGGCCGAACGCACTCAGTCCGCCGTAGCTGCGCAACAGCGCCGACCACGAAATGCGGCCATCGTCGCGCTGCTGCGCGTCCCAGCCCGAGTCCTTGCCGGCCAGCACCTCGGCCACGCCGCGCGACTGCACGTACATCACCACCGGCGCCATCAGCGCGGCCAGCAGCGTTTCCAGCAGCATGCTGGCGAAGGCGCGCAGCCCGCCACCGCAGCCGCGGCGTTCGCCGGGCTTGAGCAGCATCGCGAAGTAGCCCATCACCTTCGGCGCCAGCAGCACGAACATGGTCACCGCGAACACCCAGGCCACCCGTGTGGAGTCCTGCTGGTGCCAGTAGCGCGCCGGCGAGAACGGCGAGATCACCGAGGCGACCAGGTCGAAACCGCCGTTTTGCAGCGGAATGGCGATGCCGATCAGCATCAGCATGCCCCACATCGGCGCGGTGAAGTAATGGCCGATGCCGATCAGCATGTGCATGCGGCTGACCCAGTGCAGGCCGCGCGCGCGCACCACCTTGGAGTGCTGCAGGTTGCCCTGGCACCAGCGGCGGTCGCGCACCAGCAGGTCGGTCAGCGTCGGCGGGCCTTCCTCGTAGCTGCCCTGCAGGTACGGCACCATGTGCATGGCCCAGCCGCCACGCCGCATCAGTGCCGCTTCGACGAAGTCGTGGCTGAGCACGTGGCCGCAGAACGGCTTGCGCCCGGGCAGCGACGGCAGGCCCGCCTGCGCGGCGAAGGCCTCGGTGCGGATCATCGCGTTGTGGCCCCAGTAGTTGCTTTCCGCCCCATGCCACCAGGCCACGCCGAAGGCGATCACCGGGCCGTAGACGCGGCCGCCGAACTGCTGCATGCGCGCGAACAGGGTGTTGCCGTTGACCACTTCCGGCAGGGTCTGGATCAGGCCGACGTCGGGGTTGGCCTCCATGCCGGCGGCCAGGCGCACGATGCTGTCGCCGGTCATCAGGCTGTCGGCGTCCAGGATCAGCATCTGCGGATAGGCGCCGCCGAAGCGGCGTACCCAATCGGCGATGTTGCCGGCCTTGCGCCCGGCATTGCTGGCGCGGCGCCGATAGAACAGGCGACCTTGGCCGCCGACGCGCTCCACCAGCTCGGCGTACACCTTCTCTTCTTCCGCGCCGATGGCCGGGCGCGTGGTGTCGCTGAGGATGAAGAAATCGAAGCGCTCGATCTGGCCGGTGGCCGCCACCGATTCGTAGATCGCCTGCAGGCCGGCCATCAGCCGGTGCGGATCCTCGTTGTAGGTGGGCATCAGCAGCGCGGTGCGGTTGCGCACCTGCGGCAGCGGCGCGTCCGGATCGATGCCGAGCTTGCGGCCCTTGCCGAACACCAGGGTGAAGAAGCCGGCCAGCGCGCTCACGAACGACAGCGCGATCCAGGCGAACAACGGGATGAACAGCACCATCAGACAGGCTTCGAGCACGCTCACGCCGCCGATCACCAAGACCTTGCCGATCAGCCAACTGGCGTAGGCGGTCATCGCCGCGGTGGTGCCGAACACGTAGAAGCGCCGCCAGCCGATCCCGACCGGGGTGCTGGGCAGGCGCGTGTTGCGCAGTTTGCCTTCCTGCAGCGACTGCAGCGGCATGGCCAGCGGCGCCTCGGGCGGCAGGACCGCGTGGCCGGCATCCAGGGGAGCATCGAAGTGCACGGCCGGTGTGGGGGCGACCGTGCTCATGCGATCCGCCGACCGCGTCCGGCGCCGCAGCGCCATCGGGAAGTGCCGCGGGCGGACGGCACGGCGGATGCCGCCGCGGCCACGCGCGCCTGGTTGTGTTCGCCAGTTGGTACCACGTGCTCTCCTGTCGACGGGCAAGGACGCCGGTCAATGTAAACCCTAAATAGTAAGCTTTCGCGAAGGTGGCCAGCGGCGCCGCCGAGGTGGCGCCGGCCAATCCGTTCAGCCATGCCGCCGTCACCTGCGCTCACCCGCGTTTCACCCGTCGCGCCGACCATGAAGCCAGTCCGGCAATGGAGGATCGACGCATGCGCCAGCCCGCCCGGCGACGCACAGGCACCCAGCGGCAACCCGCGACGCCGCACGGAGCGCCGGCGCTGCTGATCGTGGACATGATCAGCCGTTTCGACTTCCCGGACGGCGCACGGCTGGCGGAGGCCGCACTCCCGGTGGCCGCGCGCATCGCCCAGCTCCGCGCGCGCTTCCATCGCCGCGGCTGGCCGGTGCTGTTCGCCAACGACAACTTCGCCGACTGGCGCACCGATTTCGAAGGCCTGTGGACGCTGTGCGCCGACCCAAAGCAGCGCGGCGCACGTATCGCCGCCTACTTGGCGCCGCGCCCGCAGGACTACTACGTGCTCAAGCCCAAGCACTCGGCCTTCCTCGGTTCGGCTCTGGCCCTGCTGCTGGCGCGGCTGCAGACCACCCGCCTGCTGGTCACCGGCATCGCCACCGACGCCTGCGTGCTGGCGACCGCGATCGATGCGCGCATGCGCGATTTCCAGGTGCAGGTGCCGCCCTCGTGCTGCGCGGCGCTGGATGCCGGGCGCCAGCAACGTGCGTTGCAGGTGCTGCGCGAGGCCTTCGCGGTGCGCATCAGCGACCGGCTGCCGGCGCGCGCAGGCGGATGAGCGGGGTTACTCCGCCGTCGGCACCGACATCGGGTCGGCGCCCTCGCCCTCGTCGCCGAGCGGCCGCGCCACGAACGGGAACGCCAGGGTGATGGTGGTGCCGCGGCCCAGTTCCGATTCGACGTCGACGAAGCCGCCGGCCTGGCGCACCAACCCATAGACCTGGGCCAGCCCCAGGCCGGTGCCCTTGCCCTCGGGTTTGGTAGTGAAGTACGCCTCGAACAGGCGCGACTTGACCGCATCGGACATGCCCTCGCCCTGGTCGCTGACCGCCAGGGTCACGTAGCGGCCGGGCTGGCGCATCGCCGCCGCGCGCGACGTCGGCCCCTCCGGCCGGC